>NZ_JAWPOH010000012.1:80368-86737 GCF_037671525.1 Methylobacter svalbardensis | reverse complement strand
CGTGAAGCGCATCTTTCGCGATTGATGCGCTTCGTACCTCAGCACATCCTACGCACTACGCACTGAACAACGTGAAGCGCATCTTTCGCGATTGATGCGCTTCGTACCTCGGCACATCCTACGCACTACGCACTGAACAACGTGAAGCGCATCTTTCGCGATTGATGCGCTTCGTACCTCAGCACATCCTACGCACTACGCACTGAACAACGTGAAGCGCATCTTTCGCGATTGATGCGCTTCGTACCTCGGCACATCCTACGCACTTGATTGTTAGGTGTTAATTCTACTTTGTCAGATTTCATGAACACAATAATCCAAGATCGTCATTCCGGCAGGGATTGCCGGAATCCAGGCTCCATGGATGGATTTGAGCTTACCATCCATGGCACTGGATACCCGCTTCCCGGCGGGTATGACGAGCTTACGTATAATCTGACAAAGTAGAATTAAATAATACTAAATCATTGGCCGCCGGAACTGGAACCGCCCGCTCCACCGACATTAATCGTTAAGCCCTGAGGTTCTACTACCTGGCTAAAACCTTGACGATAACCATTAATAGCATTAACCCCGGCATAACCGTCCATTGTATTAGGAGCGTCGACCGGAGGGTTTGCCGCCGCCTGCGGGTTCGCGATCTGGGCTTTAACCAGATGATTGGCAGTCTTACCAAAACTATCGTCTAGTACGTAGGGTCTGTGATTGCCGTCGGCGCAGCCGACAAGCCATAAAATGCTTGCCATCAGGACAGGGAGTGTTGGAATTTTCATTTTGAATCTCCGTTATTTATTGTATTTGGTGACCAAACTGACCGGTGGTTCCACCGTTCGTTGGATCGAATACCGGCGCCTGAGCGGTTTTAGCCTCAGCATTTCTGGATTCCATGCGGCCTAATAAGTAGAAATCGATATCGTCAGGAGCGACATAATTATCGGTGGGTAAGCTGATCTGATCTTGCGGTATCGGTTTTGCCAGATGCGGCGTGATTAAAATGACCAGTTCCTTTTTATCATTTGATGAATCCCGGTTTCTAAATAAGGAACCCAGCACCGGAATATCTGCCAAGCCGGGAGTTTGCTGCTGCCTGTTGCTCTGGTTCTCGCTGATCAAGCCTGCAATAGACATGGTCTGCCCGTCGGCAAGTTCAAGGGTAGTGGAGGCTTCCCTGCTGTCAAGGCTGGGAGTCGATTGTAGTGGTTGCGAACAATTGACGGTGCCAAAAAAATCAGTGGTACAGCTGGTTGCTGCATCAGCCGCTAGGATTTGGTTGGCTCTATTGCTCAACGCGCTGACTGAGACAACAGTAGTCAGGTTGATCCTGTTGGAGTCCAGGACGACCGGCGTGAACTCCAGGCCTACCCCGAATTTTTTAAAGCTTGTGGTGCAAGCGCCTCCGGTTGCTGAACAATTTGAAACATAGGGAAACTCTCCTCCGGAATTGAAGGCAGCTGTCTTGCCGCTAAGCGTGGTCAGGTTAGGCTCGGCCAATACGGTCGCCAGACTGGTATCTCTGCTGAAATTCAGACTCCAGTTAAACAGGGTGTTGCCGGTCACATAAGAGCCGGTAAACAGACCGGCGCCGGCGGAAAGGGCCGTCCAAAGAAATGGTGTGTTTGAGGTCTGTTTTGATGCACTGCTATCTAAAGTCAGCGCTCTAGCCAAGGTGCGGCTGACTTCGGCAATTTTAACTTCCAGCATGACTTGCTGTTCGCCGCCGACATGCATCATGTTGACGATATATTGGCTGGCGCCACCACCGGCACCGCCGCCACCACCACCAGCACCGCCGCTGCTACCGCCACAACCACCACGGCCACCACCACCACCACCGCCGCCGCCGCCGCCGATTCCGGCGGAAGCATAGCCTTGGGCAAGTTTCATCGCAAAATCCAGATTAACCAGACTGGAGACTTCCCCGCTGAGAATGATACATTTGTCGGCGCCGCGAACTTTAATAGGCTCGTTGGGCATCAGCTCATAAAGTTTTTGTTTAAGTCCATCCAGGTTATGGGTGACTTCAATATCCATAACCATGGCTATATTGTTGTCGGCATCCCAGATCGTGGCATTGGTGGAGCCTATTTGATTCCCCCTTAATAGCACTTTTCGGGGGGGAAAAAGGGTAATGTCCGCGATATCGTCTTTGCCTTTAGTCAGCTTACTGACGTTACGGTCAAGATTTATCATTAACGATTTATTTATCGGTACCTGATAGCTGAGCTGCCTGCTATCGACGCTGGTGGTAATGTCGGCGCCAGCCTGGAGGGTATAGCCTAATAACAGCGCGGGCACTGTTTTAAGCAGCTTGCTTGGTTTGATAGTTAACATGGTTACGCTTCCCTTGTTTTTGTTGTTCTTTTTAATTCCTGCGCTTAAAAATGCTGACTCTAAACGCGCAAACTTAAATGGTAAATTTTGGTTAATTTAAATCCGCTGTGCTTGCTCAACAAGCTTCGTCAGCACATTCTGTAAATTTCTGACTCTTCCAGGGAAGAATCTTTATGGATACGGGGGCTCTGCTTCGTTTGACTTTCTTGGGTGTATAGGCCGGTTGAGCTTCAGCAATAGGCTCTATGGAAGTATCAGTATCCATAGGGTTTCTCAGGGTAAATTGTAAAGGGCCTGTTCTCATCGCTTGCACAAGACATTCCGCTTGTTTGGGCGTAACTTCGAGCGTTAAGGCTCTTACCACGGCAGGTTTGTCCTGTTCCTTGGATGCAAGCTGGTCAATAGCCAGAATTTTGACGTTAGGCAGCAAGGTATAGGTTCCGCTCTGACTGGCTGTAGCGGCTGTATCGGCTGTTCTGCTGGTTATAAAGTGAAGCGGTTGCGGCTGGCAATTGATCTTGATGCCTGTAGCCAGTATATCGGCCGTGTTGCCAGGTAAGATAAAGCCGGCAACGCCCGCCACATCATCGACGCGCACACTGATGGCGCGCATGCCCTCTTGAATCAAGGCGGATAAGGTGCTGCCGCCCAGATGCTCTTTTATTTGCGGTTTTAACAAAACTTCGTCGGTATAAAAGTCGCGTTGCGTGACTTTGCCTAAAATAGCGTTGGGGTCTTTTTGGGTGTCCGCTTCTGTAAAGGCCTCGGCAGGTATGTTATCTTTGGGCCAGGGCATCAATTTAAGCTGGGTATTTTCGATGCGGGTGGCAAAAGGGATATTGGTTGCAGCCACATAAACCTGGACAGTGTTTTGACTAACACTTTCCGGTTTACTGCCGGATTGTGAATCAACCCAACGTTTTGCCATAAATGCGGCTCCGCCAGCCAAAATGAGTGCAATTATCAGCATTAGTGAGAAACGACTGTTCATAAGTCCATCCTTGCGTTTTCAAGGTTAATAAAATAGGTATCCCAGGCGATGTGTAATCTTTCCGATGTTGCAATTCTGGCAACGCCTTCGTATTCACATTGATCCTTGACTATTCCCAATAAATCTCTGGGATGACAAGGCAGCAAGGGACGGTTTTCTTTAGTGTAGCGTTCAATGATCTCATCAAGAAAATCATTTTCGCAAATTAGTTTTAGTTCTTTGGCATATTGATGCCATATCTCCACATACTGCGTTTCATTGATCGGCTCAAACCTGATTTTATAACCCAGACGCCGTAAAAAGGCTTCGTCGGCAAGTTCTAAAGGGTTAATGTTAGCAGAAAATATCAGAATTACATCAAACGGTATCTGAACGCGTTTGCCGTTATCGAGGCTGAGGTAATCATGTTTTTCTTCCATTGGGACAATCCAGCGGTTGAAAAGATCCATGGGGTGAACGCGTTGACGTCCCAAATCGTCGATAAGGTACATGCCGTTGTTGGCTTTTAGTTGTAATGGCGCTTGAGATAAACGGGTGTTTTTATCGTGATCTATTTCCAGCATATCCAACGTCAATTCTCCACCGCTGATGGCAACAGGCCTTTGACATTTAATAAAGCGGGGGTCGGTACCCTGATGCAGGTGTACGCCGACTTCAGTTGCGCTTCCATGAGGCAGCCGGTGCAAGGCAGGGTCGTAAACCTGAATAATGCTTTCGCCGACTGAAATGGCATAAGGCAATAACACCGAATCGCCCAATACACGGGCCAGACGTTTGCAGATATAGGTCTTGCCGGTACCGGCCAGTCCGTAAATCATGATGGCTCTACCTGAGTGCAAGGCAGGACCTAGCTGATCCAAAAGGTGCGGATCTATTGTGGTATCGTTAAAGGCTTTTTGTACTTCAGGGCGGGTTATTTTACTGTTTTGTATGGACTGTGCCTTGACTACTTTTTTGTATTGTTCAAGAGGCACGGGTGCGGGGCCGACATAGCCGCTTTTGTTTAACGCCACCAAAGCTTCCGTTACGCCTTTATCGGTCAATGTATAGCGTTCGCCTTGGCTGGACTGCGAGGCGGCCAGAATTTCAACCTGATTGTGTTTGCGCAGGTCGGTTAACACAAGTTCAAGAATGCTTCCTGACAGCGCTATATTTTCGGAGAGCTGATGCAGATCGGCGACGCCGTTGACATGTAAATGCTTACAGACCAAGGCGGCAATAAAATCAAACGATAAGCCGGTCTCCTCAATGTTGCGGGGACGGGGTGCGATTGCATGCTGAATGCTGTCAGTCATATTCATGGTTGGGTTTATGGTATTCATTGACCTGATTTATTTTTTTTATTGGGTTAAGAATCCTGAAAGGCTATAGAAAAATGTCTATCAGCTGAAAATTATCATTCAGGTCAGGTTAGGTAATGAAAAAACGGGTATGTTTACTGAAAGCAGCAGCTAAGGTGCAGGCAATCAATCGGCTGATTTAAGGATAGGTTATTTTTTTTTCCGATACAACATTAATCTTAATTTAAGCTTAAAAAATCGGTTGATTGAATCGCCAGTGTTAGCCAGTCGTAGTCAATGTGGAATTAACGGTGCTGAATGTGGCGCTGACTGACTGCCCCAGCGATGTAATAACAGCTAATGATACAATGGTTAACATAGCGAGCATGATTGCGTACTCAACCATGGTTGCACCTTTTTCTTTTTTAAAGAAATACGGCGTTTTTGCTTGTTTTTTGTCTAATATATTTTTCAAGGATAAGCTCCTAATTGACTGTTTACGTTGCAAATTTAGTAACTACCATGCTTCTATCCATTAAAAAATATTATAAATTAATGTATTGATAAATAATAACAAAACATGAGGGTAGCTCTACTCTTTTAAGGGCTTATTAAAAAAGGCTATGTCACCGTTAAATATGGAACCCGTATTAAATACGGCTTTGAGAAAATGCCGTAATCCGCATTCAATAAGATTTTTCACAGGAAGCAAAAAACTTTCAACAATTAACGATGACATAGCCTTAAAAAATGAATAGTTATAAAAATAGGCATCACTGCACATAAAAGAATTCAACAGTCTCGTCCAGATAAATTTTTTGAGGCACTCTACAGTTTATTTAAAGAGATATCTCCATTATTTAGATGGAGATATCTGAAAATAAATATTGGCTTAAGGTATTTTAGCCAGCATTATTCATACCGGTAAGACTGTTGTTAACGTTTTGGAATGTGGAATTGACCGATTTCCCCACGAGTGTAATCATAGCTATTGATACAACAGCTATCAAAGCAACCATGATGGCATATTCAACCATGGTTGCGCCTTTTTCTTTTTTAGAGAAAGACGGCATTTTTGATTGTATTTTTTTTAATAGATTTTTCATGATTTTATTCCTATGGTTTGTTGATGTTACAAATTGTCAAAGCATTTATATAGATATATGAAGGCATAGATAGTATTTTGTCTTAATTGAGTCAAGCATCAAACTTTATATGATTTAAATATAGTCTAAAATTTTTTTTTGGAAAACATTTTTAAAAATTAAATTCAATGAATTCTATAGAGCTAACTCAAGCTTTAAACGGATGCTGCTTGTTCATGTCCTTAATAAGGCAGTACATTTTGTGTTTTATTCAGAAAGGCAAATAAAACTGAACGTCATCTTTAAGACGATTAAATGGTAATAGCATCACAAAAAAAATGCAATCAGTAATAATGCGTAAGTGTTTTTATCCTTATGGCGCTTTGATATTGGCCTGGCGGGATATAAAATCCCAAGCGGGACGGGGTTTGCAACCCCGTCTAACGTTTAAAGCGCCTTCGATCAATTAGTTGCATTGGGCTATTAAACGTGTGGACGGGTTAAATAACCCGTCCAGCCGTCTTAAGTTGGCACATATGGGATTGCAACCCCGTCCGGAACCTAAAGCTTTTCTTATAACATGTTCTAGAGAAAAGTCTGATGATTTAATGCCATATCGTCAAAATTAAACCCAAGCGGGACGGGGTTTGCAACCCCGTCCCTAACGTTTATGCGATTCCTA
>NZ_JAWPOH010000012.1:0-80358 GCF_037671525.1 Methylobacter svalbardensis | reverse complement strand
CCTTCGATCAATTAGTTGCATTGGGCTATTAAACGTGTGGACGGGTTAAATAACCCGTCCAGCCGTCTTAAGTTGGCACATATGGGATTGCAACCCCGTCCGGAACCTAAAGCTTTTCTTATAACATGTTCTAGAGAAAAGTCTGATGATTTAATGCCATATCGTCAAAATTAAACCCAAGCGGGACGGGGTTTGCAACCCCGTCCCTAACGTTTATGCGATTCCTAAGCTAAAGAGTCACAATTAACCAACACAAAACGTTTCGGATAGGGCAACATGCTTATATGCGCCAATTGCCAACTTAATATCCAAATTTTTGAAATATAATGTATTTATGTCGCGGCATCCACCCCGGCCTCAACGTTTAAAGCCCCTTCGATCAATTAGTTGCATTGGGCTATTAAACGTGTGGACGGGTTAAATAACCCGTCCAGCCGTCTTAAGTTGGCACATATGGGATTGCAACCCCGTCCGGAACCTAAAGCTTTTCTTATAACATGTTCTAGAGAAAAGTCTGATGATTTAATGCCATATCGTCAAAATTAAACCTGATTAGCAAGAATCGTCAGTCAAACAAAAAAATTGTCATACCTAAAAATAAAGGCCGTTAAATAAAAACAGCGTCATACCTAAATATCGACAGCCAAACAAAAACAGCGTCATCCCGGCAGGGAATGCCGGGATCCAGCCGCCATGGATGGCAACCCTCAAATCACTAACCATTTTTTAGCTACATGAAACCATTTGTTGATCTATATTTTACATCCCTGTGTTCTGGATTCCGGCATTCCCTGCCGGAATGACGGCGATATAATATTAATGATAACCAGGCATGTTCATATAATGCCTCCCAAGCGGGACGGGGTTTATGCCATTTCTAAGGAATGAAAATTAAATAACATAAACATCAGCTTTCCATTTAATCCGGGACAGTTATTTAAAATTTGATGGCACTGATGTTATACCAATGTGGGAGCGATGCCCTCATCGCGACGAGGGCATCGCTCCCACATTGATTGCCGGCACTGGACACCCGCTTCCCAGTGAGTCTGACGAAACTTGGGCGCTCTACCGAGCTACGCAGATCGTCATCCCGGCAGGGAATGCCGGGATCCAGACGCCATGGATGGCAACCCTCAAATCACTAACCATTTTTTAGCTACATGAAACCATTTGTTGATCCATTTTCACATCCCTGTGTTCTGGATTCCGTCATTCCCTGCCGGAATGACGACAATGTGTGTGGATGTAAATACCTATGTTCGAATGGCTACAGGCCGAATATTCCGATGTGAATTCCTGACAAAAAAAATTAATATGTATACGTGAAAACCATCAGCTAAACGAAAACAGCGTCATACCGGCAGGGATTGCCGGTATCCAGACTACAGGGACGTGAGCTACGCAAACCAACCGTGGCAGCAGGCGGGAACAGATTTGCATTAACCCGAAGGGCATAAACATCTTGATCTATATTTCACATCCCTGTGTTCTGGATTCCGGCATTCCCTGCCGGAATGACGGCGATATAATATTAATAATAACCAGGCATGTTAATGCAATGCGCTTATTGTAAAATTTTATCCGCTGTAGAGTCGGATTGCTTTTGCAATTCCAGCTTGAGTTGATCGATAGACTGCTGCGACCATCGCCCCTTACGCACATGGATAACCGCAAACTCATTGGCATAGACCGGAATCCAGTCAGGATGCATATTAAAATAGGTGATGGCTGGGCTTTGGGCCGTTAAAAAAGTCCAAGTGACGTCATATTGCTTGAGCAAGGTTTCAAGCGGTTTTTCACCGCCGGCAAGCGACGAGGCTTCCATAATTGATTTAATAAAATCATCTTGATAAAGTTCGGCGCGGGAATCAATGAAGGTATCGAAGCCTTGGTAAATCAAAAAGCCCCCTACATTGTAGTCGTTAAACACCTTTCCAGGCAGTTCAGCCTGGCGGATGGTCGCTAGCATTGAATTGATCCTTTTGCTGAGCGGAAACTCAATGTCCTTGAACGCAAAGATATAAACCGAGCAACTCAACAGCGCCGAAATAATAAGAGCTTTGCCTAGCGTTGTAACGGGTAATAATGAAGCCAGGGTAAATTTGTTGTCCTGGCTAGCAGCATGCCAGTGTTTTGCAAGCGGCGCAGCTAATAATAAGGGCATCTGCAGAGACATCAAGTCAGATGCGTAACGGCAATGCTTTAACGACAGGTGGATTAAGCCGATTAAGAAAATTAATCTTAACAGAGGCATCTCCATTTTTTGGGTAAAGCCAAAAATGATAATAACCACAATCCAGAGTTCAAGAAACTGAAAAGTCTGGAAATTGGGAGAAAGCCACTCGCTAATGATACTCATCGAGTAGCTTTGGTCCGTCAGTTGAAGAGGAAGTAATACGCCATCTATTCCAAAGGGGGTTGCCATAAGGCATGCAATGGAAACGACTAGAAATATTGCCCATTGTTTAATCAGTACGGTTCGATTGATTGTTGGCGGCGCGGTTACTACCGATTCGAATGCAAAAAACAGGGCATAAACAATGCCAATTAAAAAACTGCCGTGGATGTTGGCCCATAAAATAAGTAGCAAAGCTTGATAAAGGGGAGGGGCTTTGTGTTGTTCGCTGGCTTTAAGCAATTGTACAAACCAGAAAGTCATGATCGGCAAAGCCAAAATGTGCGGGCGCGGCATTATATGAGTGGTTAACATCCCATAGGCCATCAGCATCAAGTATAAGGCGCGCATTGGGGGAAGCTTTTCCAACAAATACTTGAGCATAATTAAAATGCTTAGCGTGGTTGCAGCAACGCCCATCACAACCAGGCCAGGCCATCCTGCGACATTGAAGATCAAATGCATGATAACTTCGGACAGCCAGGAATGCGGCGTCCAGGGCGCATCGGCTTTGGTATGAGAAAAAATTCCCGTATCAGGAACCTTGAGATTGTTAACTATCCATTCGCCTACCCTAATATGCCAATAAGAGTCGTATTCGGTGTTAAAATAGACAGTGATAAGAAAGGTAAGGTAACCGATAATCAATAAAAAGAGCGTTCTTGTGCGTTGTATTTCATTCATGGGTTTTTAAAATGTTGAGACTAAATACGTCATATAAAGGAAATTGTAATTCGAAAGCATCAAAGAACCAGTTTCAATGTTCGATGTTACGAGTCAAAAATTATAATTAATAGGGGGGCTACAAGATGTTTCTGAAGTGATTGAAATCGGCACGATTAACATTAAATCAAGCAGGCTGTTAATTCATTGATGATTTTCTGTTGATGAACCTCGACACCCAGCCAAAGCGGCAAACGTAACAAGCAATTTGACGCCATACGGGTAACGGGAAGATCATCTGCCATACGTCCATGATTTTTTCCAAAAGGCGAATCGTGAAGTGGAACATAATGGAACACTGTATGTATGTCAGATGCCTTAAGTTGCTCAATGACATGGTTGCGAATTGTTAAATTGGGCAATAAAATATAATACATATGGGCATTTTTTTCACACTCAGGAGGAACAACAGGGCGACGCAACTTCCCGGATTTTTCTAGCGGCGCGAGGGCCTGATGAAAAACAGACCAGATTTCGCGCCGTTTTTGGGTTATTTGATCAGCTTCTTCGATCTGTGCGAAAAGGAACGCTGCAATAACTTCACCCGGCAAATACGATGAACCGATATCTATCCAAGTATATTTATCCACTTGTCCACGAAAAAACTGGCTGCGGTTTGTGCCTTTTTCCCAGATGATCTCAGCGCGCTCTACAAAGCGAACATCGTTTATCAACAAAGCACCGCCTTCACCAGAAATGATATTCTTGGTCTCGTGGAAGGAGTAGGTTCCCATGTGGCCTATGGAACCTAGTGGACGTCCTTTGTAGGTAGACATAATTCCTTGGGCGGCGTCCTCGATGACCAAAATATCGTAACGCTGGGCTATATCCATGATGGAGTCCATTTCGCAGGCTACTCCAGCATAATGTACCGGTATGATCGCTTTTGTTTTGGCGGTAATCGCTGCCTCAATTTTGGTTTCATCAATATTGAGGGTGTCCGGACGAATATCCACAAAAACTGGGATTCCTCCGCGCAGCACAAAGGCGTTGGCAGTTGAAACAAAGGTATAAGAAGGCATTATAACTTCATCGCCGGGCTGAATATTAGCCAGAATCGCCGCCATTTCCAGTGCAGCCGTGCAAGAATGAGTAAGTAATGCCTTTTGGGTTTTAGTCTGTACTTCAAGCCAAGATTGGCATTTTTTTGTAAAAATACCATTACCCGAAAGATGACCATTAGTATGTGCTTGCGCGATATACCAGAGTTCGCGACCTGTCATGTAGGGTTTGTTGAAAGGGATACTGATTACATTCATCTTTTATGCGTCCTTTTATATTATCATCGGTTTGCGGGCAACCAGCAATCTTGAGCCGCCCACGGGTAAGGCAACACCAACACGGATAAGTACCAATTCAAAATTTAGCAACCATTCAAAAAGTTTGTTAAGGATGGGATTTACACGCAATCCAGCCACATCATCCATGTTCATGTTCGTTTTGTTCTTTTGCAACAATCTGGATAGATACATTGCCGGCAGTAGCGTGCTAACAAATGAAGTGCTTCGAATGATCTCAAACCCCGCCCTACAAACTTTTTGATGTAGTTCATTGGCAGAATATCGCCGGACATGGCAGGCATATTCATCAACCGAGCTCCACAACCACCGATGTTGTGGAACAGTGATGAACACAATACCGTCGGATTTAAGTGCTTTGTAAATTTGTTGCAGGACGGTCTCATCATCTTCGATGTGTTCCAACACATCGAAGGCGCCGATTGCATCCAGTTCTGATTCATAAGGAATCTGTCTGGCATCCATTTGCGTGAATTCGGTGCCGGGCACACGCTGCCGAGCATACACCAATCCCTCTTCCAAATACTCGCTTCCTGATAACCTGGTCTCGGGAAACCGTTTTGATATGGCCGAAATCACAAACCCTGTTCCGCATCCGATCTCAAGGAAGGATTTCAGCTCCGGAGAATACTTGTGTAGTGCCCAAAGAATGAGCTTATTTCTGGCACGAAACCAAAAGTTTCCCGACTCTAATTCCGCCAGTTCTTTGAAATAGTGAGTTTTGAAACCGATATTCATATTCTTTCTGGTGCGCTATATTCTTTCGCGAAAAACGAAATATTTAAAGACGATAAAGAGAAACCCGGCGACGATTATTATCGCCACAGCCTGAACCCATTGATGGGCATAACCAAGGCGGTCAACAAAAGTAAAAAGGATTAGGAAATTGAGCAGATATCCAAATAAATGAGCCAGCACATAACGCAGAGCCGCACTGGAAGAGTCACCGCGATGTGCGAATGTCCATTTCTGATTGCCAACAAATCCGATGGATGCGCCGATAATATACACTAAAGTCATTGCTGATTTTGGTTCAACACCGAGATAGGTAAGGAGGAAGTAAACAAAATAAATTGCTGTATTACTAGCTACGCCTATCAAGCCATAACGAATTAGTTGGAGCATAGAAAGTAACTCATCACACCAAACGATGATAAATATCTTGCGGGTTATTGAAGGAAAAGCCGAGAGAAACATACAGATTAAGAGCAGCGAGATTGGTTGCGGAAATTGAGCTTTTCACTGTCTCGTTTCCATTGGCTAGCAGTTCGTTACATACGGAACTCCACCAGTATTTCGACAAACCCTTGCCACGGTATTTTTTCGCCAGCGCATGCAATACTAGGTTATTGCCACTATAGCCGATGAACCCTGCTAGTACGCCCTGCCAATATAAACCATAAACATGCTGTGCTTCAAGCAATTGCACCAGCCAGTTGTCGTAGCGCAGGTCGGCGGCGGCTCTTGGCAGATTGAAATCGCGATGAAAACGACCATGAGCAAATGCACCGTGGCAAATTGCCAGTGCCTGCTCTGTGTCGACCTCTTTGAGGATGATCGCGTCAGGATGCTGCGATGTGCGAAGCTGAGCCACATTACAATATGGTTCGATCAAAGTATCACAATAATAGAATCCACACTCGTGTAGCAGGCGTTTATCCGCCAATGGATCTATTTTAAGGGTGTGATGGCCCACAGTCTGTGAAGCCTGTTGCAGCGCAGCCGCCGAGTATTCTAGTAACTCCCAAGTGGGTATGCTGAACGCCGCCGTGTCCCACGGCGTGGGCTTAATCAGCGGCACCGGGTTCATCGAATGTTGCTCGTCTTATGATATACAGAGGCCGCTTTTTGCTTTCGTCGAAGGTCTTGCCAAGATAGATACCTAGAATGCCAAGGATGGAAATAATGATACCACCGATGAAATATAACGAAACAATCAGACTGCTCCAGCCTGGAATCGGTGAGCTGTAAAATAGCGCATACCCAAGAATGTATATTCCATAACAAAAAGAAATGAACGCCATCAGAAAGCCGAAACGTACAGCCAGCCGTAGCGGTTTGTCGGAGTGGGCGATGATGGTTTCGGTAGCCAGTTTCCACAGCTTTGCGAAGGTGTAGGTAGACTTACCTTCGAAACGCTCGTCGTGTACTACGTCAATGCTGGTAGTAGGGAAGCCCATCCACTGTATAAGTCCGCCAAAGAAACGTAGTTGCTCACCCATATGGCGGAAATTCACTACCACTTTGCGCGATATGATACGAAAATTACCGCTTTCTCCGTCGTATTTTATATCGGTCAGATAACTGAATATCTTGTAAAACAACCATGAAGTCATGCGTTTATGTAGCGGATCACATCGCATGCCGCGCCGCGCCAGCACAACGTCATAGCCCGTAAGTGCCTTGGCGTACAAGTGAGGAATTTCCTCGGGACGATCCTGTAGATCGCAATCCATCACTACCACCCAATCACCATGACAATGATTCAGTCCGGCGGTGATACCGTAATGCTGGCCGAAGTTGCGGCTGAACTGGATGCCGCGCACACGAGAATCCGCTGCAGCCAGTCGTTTGATTATCGGCCACGAGTTGTCGCCGCCGCAGTCCTCAACCAGTACAATTTCAAAATCTGGTGATATGCTTTCCAGCGTGACCCTTAAGCGGCCATAAAGTTCATCAAGGCAATCCTCAGCTTTGTACACAGGAATAACAACAGATAGGTGCGGGGAATTATTACCCATTTTTTTCGCCTGTTTGCTCATAAATATTTTGTAGTAGTATTGAAAGTAGACTCGATTGATTTTAAATTGAGCCAATTCTCAAGTCTTCTTGGTTGAATTCCTGATTACGTGTATCTTGGGTTCAGAAATCGCCAGATTGATAGTATTCTATAGGCTGCCTGGAATTTTCTGTAGATCAAGAGTACCTTGTAGTCTTATCCTAAAGTGTACCGGTAATTGTAAGCAGATGTTGCTAATTAACCTTAACTATATTTTTATTGTTTTCATCTTATTCTAAAATTGTTTAATTTTAGAATGCGTTATCAAGTAACCGTTCAGACCCCCTCTAAGATTTTCGCAGTTTTTATAGTGCGAGAACCAAATATCAATGGCTTGCAGCATTTTTTATAAAAAAATGCTGGTTTTTGAATAGTGGGTCTGAACGGTTACGTTATCAAAGCTAAACAATTTTAGATTAATATGATGAAAATAGTTAGATGTTTTTTAAAAAATGATTTCTTTCAATCTCTCTGATGGTTGGTCAGTTTTTCAACAATCAGCTAATGATTTTTATACGTTCACAAGAGAATGATAATGTCAGATTTTAAAATCGATAATAATAGATATTTTATTTTTTGTTGTTTTGTATTGTTATTTTTATTAACAATATGTCCATTTATACTGTTTAAGTATCCAATTTTAGTTGATTATCCTAATCATTTGGCTAGTTTTTATATTCAAGGAAATATAGATAATAATCAATGGTTAAGTGAAAATTATTTAGTTAAGTGGGAGATCAAGCCATATACGATAATAGAAGGATTAGGAGGAATTTTAGCAAAATATTTTGATATATTCCTGGTTGGTAAGGTTATTTTAATTTCCGGTATTGTATTTATATGTTCTGGGGCTTTATTACTTAGAAAGTATATTAATGGTAGTATTGATTTGTGGGTTATTTCAATATTCTTATTTATATATAATCATGTTCTGTTCTTTGGTTTTGTAAATTACTATGTTAGTTCAGGGCTTGCATTGGTTGCAATGGGGTTATGGGTTAAATTAAGAAATATCAACTATATTGTAAAGGTGCTGTTATTTTCTTCTATTTCTACAATGCTTTTCTTTTGCCATCTATATGCACTTGGTATTTATGCTATTTTTGTTGTTAGCTACGAATTAGGATTGATTAAGTATTCGTATGACAAATTATCTATGCCTAATATTATAAATATTATATCTCAATTCTTGTTGCCGTTTATTTTGTTCGTTATTTGGTGGAATGGGAATGTAAAGAATGGCGTTGTTACTTTTTATAATTATGGTGATTTAACAACAAAAATCGTTGCTTTATTATCGCCATTTTCTTTTGATTATGGTCAAAATGATTTATTACAAATTCTTTTTACACTAATATCAATTTTAGTCATAAGGATTATTTATCCAGGTGGAGTTAGTATATACAATAAAATGAAGATTCCTCTATTAACTCTACTCGTGGTTATAATTATAATGCCAAGTTCGCTGGCAGGAAATTGGGGTACAGATTTTAGATATCCTTTTATTTTTATGGTGTTATTCGTTGTCTCTATCAAATTCGATGAAAATAATAAAAATACTGTATATTTTAGAAGGTATTTATTGGGTTTGGTTCTTGTAGTTACATGCTATAAAATATATTATGTGTCTAATATTTGGAATAGAATAAATCCGCAGTATCAGGAATTCGAAAATGCTTTGCAATATGTGAGTCCTGGGTCAAAAGTATTAACTGTGCAGAATGACACCGGAAATTTAAGTGGATTAGATGCACGGCTTTATCACCACATGTCTGCTTTATCTATAATCCAGCGTTCAACTTTCTGGCCAAATCTTTTTACTTATGTTACTCCTATTTATCCAACGATTAAAACAGAACATATCGATACAGCGTGGGGTTCGCAGCTAACTGTTGATGATTTAGTTAGTAACAAATACAAGAATGGCTATACGTATGCTCCTCATGCTAAAGTGTATTGGGAAAACTGGACTCAGGATTTTGATTATCTTATTTCAATTCGGTTTGAAAATTTATCTACCATAGATATAAAAAATCTTAAACTAAAATTCAGAGGCAGTTTTTTCGATATTTATCAGATTGTTCATTAGGTTTTTGTTTTTTTCCAGGTAAACATCGAAGATAACCCATAATTCAAGACAGCTCCGATCAAAGCGCCCGCCGTGCCTGCGATAGCCCAATGGAAATTATTTTCATATAAGAGACTGGCAAACTCAACATTTAAAAAAGCGCCTAGGGAACAAACCAGATAAAAGCTTACTAATCCGAATAACAGCTTTTTGCCATGTAGTTTTTTATCTCGGTAAGTGAAGCTGTTATTTATAAAATAATTACTGGTCATCGCAATGTAGGTGGCTATGGTCTGCGACCATATGAACTGGGTATTTATGGCTATATGAAGTACGGTCAGGACCAAGAGATGTACGCCGATGCCGGTCAAGCCGACCAGTGAGAACAGGATGAATCTGACCGGAATGATCTTGCCGAATAGTTTATGACAGAGTAAGCCAATAAACTCAAGTGCGGTGGTGGTATCAAGTTTGCTTTCTCCGCTATGTCTAGTGTTAAACCTGAGCGGTACCTCGATAAAATTTAACGGCTTTTTGGATGAAGCAAAAATATCCAGCAGGATTTTAAAGCCTTTGCCGTAAAGCCGGGGGGATAGTTCGTGTAATACTTCTTTTCTAAGCATGAAGAAACCGCTAAGCGGGTCTGTTAGTCGAACTTTTAATACCAGCCTACTTAATAGGTTGCCGATATTCGATAACAGTTCTCGCTTTGCTGAAAAATCACCCAGTTCGGCACCTGCTGCGAATCGACTGGCTACCGCTATGTTCAATGATTTTTTGGAAAACTCAGCAAACATGGTGGGCAGCAAGGTTTCATCATGCTGTAAATCGGCATCCATCACCGCGACGATAGGCGCTTTACTGGCCAGCATGCCTTCTATGCAGGCCGAAGATAAGCCTGTTCTGTTTATTCTATGGATGGCTCTAATATGGCGATGTTGTGATGAAATCTTCTTGAGCAGTTCCTTGGTACCGTCAGTCGAGTTGTCGTCTACAAAAATGATTTCCCAATTTATTTCTTTCAGTACGGTAGCTATTTTGTTGCAAAGTAGCTCTATGTTGCCAACTTCGTTTAGGGTTGGCACGACGATCGATAGTTGGTATAACATTTTCCGGTAGATTCCCTGTTTAGATTTGAATGATATGTTTGATCAATTAACCGTTCCGTTTGCATTATTTTTTACGAATACCGACCGGATTTATTGGCTGTATCTGCTAACGGCGTTCACGATAGCCTTTTTTCTGTTTGTTGTCCATAAGCAGGACTACGCAAACTCGGGCATAGACCTGATGGCTTATGTGTTTCCTAAAGACATTATTCTGCACCGGGCATCTATCGTTTTTTTTATACCGATATGCTGTTTCAGGGGGCTTTTATTCGCTCATTCCCACGCTTCCGCGTGGGAATGCATACGCAAGCATGGTGACATTCAGAGTCAGTATGGATTCCCACGCGGGAGCATGGGAACCAGAACCAACCCCGTCTGAAACGTTTAAATACTCCAGCAATCTACAAAACGTGAATAACGGGGTTGTAAACCCCGTTACGCTTAGCCGGTATTATCCATTCGATGCGGGAAGCCAATCATCCGAAAGGATATTACCTAGTTCCCACGCGTTGCGTGGGAACTAGGGAGGGCGTCAGGCAGCAGGATAGCCTGACGTGAGTCCCTGCCGGAATGACGACGGATAGTATTATCCTTATGTTGCCAACTTCATTTAGCAATGGCACTATGAACAACAGTTCGTATGACATTTTTCGGTTGACTTCCTGTTTAGGTTTGAATGATATGCTTGATCAATTAACCGCCCCGTTTGCATTATTTTTTATGAATACCGACCGGATTTATTGGCTGTATTTGCTGACGGCTTTCGCGATAGCCTTTTTTCTGTTTATTGTCCGTAAGCAGGACTATGTAAATTCGGGCATAGGCCTGATGGCTTATGTGTTTCCTAAAGACATTATTCTGCACCGATCATCGATGAATGATTATCTGTTTTTTTATACCGATATGCTGTTTAAAGGGTCTTTTATCGTTATCTTTTTTTCGTCGCTGTCCTTTGTTGTTTCTTATTTAACGGAAACAAATTTAAACATGCTGATACCTTCATTCAATGGGAAATTGCAAGGGATATACGGCATGGGTTTGGTGCTGACGCTGTTTCTTGCTGTCGCCGCCGATTTCGCGCTGTTTTTCAGTCATTTTTTGCAACACAAGATTCCCTGGTTATGGGAGTTTCATAAGATTCATCATTCTGCGGAGGTGATGACGCCGATTACGGTGTTCAGAATGCATCCGGTAGACAATATCCTGGTGTTTAGTCTGGGCGGCCTGCTATCCGGCCTGGCATTGGGTGGTGCTACTTTTTTGATGGGACATGATGTTGTTTTTTACAATGTCGCCGGGGTCAATGTGATTTTGATCGTGTTTTTTCTGGTGGGCTATAATCTGAGGCATTCGCATATCTGGTGGAGTTGGGGACCATTTTTTAGCCGGATTTTTATCAGTCCGGCTCAGCATCAGATCCATCATAGTGCTGCGCCCCAGCATTTTGATAAGAATCTGGGTTTTACTTTCGCTTTTTGGGACGGTTTGTTTGGAACCTTGTATGTGCCTAAAGTGAAGGAGACGATTATTTTCGGTTTGGGGGCCGAAGAGAATGAAAAGTTTTCCACTTTCTGGAGTTTGTATTTAATGCCGTTTATGAATTTGTATGATAATTTCAGATTGAATATGCTTTTAGAACCCAAGCGCTACGCATCGGTGTTGGTTTTTTTGATCATTGTGCTGCCGGCCGTTTATTTGAGCAATAAGGGTGTGGAACCGGTGAACTACCCGGTTAATGGTTATCTGGAGGACATGACCTGGCAGGAGGTCAGGGACGCGATAAGGAACGGTTCAACCACTGTGCTGGTGCCGACTGGCGGTACCGAACAAAATGGTCCGCATGTTATTCTGGGCAAACACAATTATATCGTGAAATACACGACCGGTAAGATAGCGGAAACATTGGGCAAAACGCTGGTTGCGCCGGTAATCAGTTATGTGCCTGAAGGCTCTATTGCCCCGGCTGATGGGCATATGAGATTTGCCGGAACTCTGTCGATAGCAGAAACGGAGTTTGACGTGGTTTTGGAATCGACTGCACGTAGTTTGAAACAGCATGGTTTTAAAACGATTGCCTTTATCGGTGACAGCGGCGGCAATCAGGCGGCGCAGAAACGGGTAGCGGAACGCTTGACCGGGTTATGGCAAGGCGAAGGGATTCGAGTGCTACATGTTAACGATTATTATGAAGCTAATTCGCAAAGTGCTTATTTGTTGAATAACGGTTATTCGGAGCTACAGATCGGCGGACACGCCGGGATAAGGGACACCTCGGAATTGATGGCGGTTTTTCCGAGTGGGATAAGAACGGAGTTTAAGGTTGATCATAGGGGTTCTGATTTTTTATTAACCGGCGCTGATGGCGATGCCGGTAAAGCCAGTTTGTTTTTAGGAAATATTCTGCTAAATTTAAAAATCGAAGCGGCGGTTAAACAAATCAGGGAAGCTTCAGGATGAGTGGTTCTGAGCGGGACTGGCGTACCTGACTGTGAAAGAATGAATGAGTACGGCATAAAAAGTATTATTACTCCGTTCTTACTTAAAAAACGTTGCAGTTTAGGGGCTGTTAAAATTGTGTAGATCGGCAAATCAGGGCCTGATTAGCAAGATATTTCAGCTAGTGACAAAAGATTCGTCATCTCGGCAGGGATTGTCGTGATCCAGAAGCCATGGATGGCAACATTGGATCTCTCGCAGACCATTTTTTAGTCACATGAAGCCGCTTTTGATCTATTTTTCACATCCCTGTGTTCTGGATTCCGGCAATCCCTGCCGGAATGACGGTGCTGGTTGAGGTTCCTTGCTCTTAAGAAACACCTTACAAGCCTTTGATTTATAAAAGCCTGTGAAGGCTGTTTCTTCGGCGCGATTTGCGGCGTGGGCCGATTAAGACGCTAATCAGGAAGGTTGCGCAAGTTAAGAATTAGACGTTTTTTCGCTCAGATAGGAGTAACCATGAAGTTCATGAAGGACATGAAGAAAAGGCCAAGTCAATTAATGCATTAAATCTTCATGCTCTTCATGTGCTTCATGGTTATTTCTTCTATATCGAATACTTTCACAGTCTCGTACCTGACATCCGTTGCAAATTTTGTCTGATGGTGTGAGTAAAACGTTACGAACGGGGCAAATACCCCGTCCGGCATCTGCGTTTCGCGTTTCGTATCGAACTTTTTTAAATATTAAAAATCCGGTGCCGACTGAGGTTTCTTGCTAATCAGGTAAGTATTGGTTAATCTGGGCTCCGGTGAGGCGCGTCGGTTTAAAAGTAGGAGCTTAAATGGCCTCGCATCAGGCATGATACACGTTAGTCAATTTGGAGAATAATAATGAAAAAATTACGTAAATCGGTTGTTTTTGTACTATTTGCGGCTTTGGCTGCGCCCAGTTTTGCGGATAATCATGAGGTTGAGAGCGACGGTTATGATCTGATGGGCGAAATGATTTTAAGGCCGGTGTTCGGTTTGCCGGCAACAATAATTGGTGCAGCCGTATATGCCGCAGTCAGTCCGTTGACTGCCCTTTTCATGATACCTAAACCGCATGATTCCTTTGTAAAGCTGGCCGATACCCTTGTATGTAAACCGGCCAAATGGACATTTGTGAGGCCTATAGGTGACTACAGATATAATGAAGGCTGCGCTCGCAAGGTTCAACCCGTTGTTTATCAACCGGCCCCACCCGTTGTTGAAGCGCCAAAACCAATGGTTAAGCCCCAGGTTCAATATCCTGATGACACCAATAAAAAGATTGATACCATATTCAAAAAACGAATGATGAAATAATGAATAGTTGAGCATATGTGGGGGCGAATTCATTCGCCCAGGGCGGATAAATCCGCCCTCACTAAGAGGGTGCTGATGCAATACAATGTTCATAACTTGTTTTTATTACCATGAAGGACATGAAGATAATGAAGGGAAGAGAATTTACTCCGTTCTTACTTAAAAAACGTTGCAGTTTAGGGGCTGTTAAAATTGTGTAGATCGGCAAATCAGGACCTGATTAGCGTCTTAATCGGGGCCCGCGCCGCAAATCGCTCCGAAGAAATAGTCTTCTCAGGTTTTATAAATCAAAGGCTTGTGGGTGTTTCTTAAGAGCAAGATATTTCAGCTGGTGACAAAAGATTCGTCATCCCGGCAGGGATTGCCGAGATCCAGAAGCCATGGATGGCAACATTGGATCTCGCAGACCATTTTTTAGTCACATGAAGCCGCTTTTGATCTATTTTTCACATCCCTGTGTTCTGGATTCCGGCAATCCCTGCCGGAATGACGGTGCTGGCTGAGGTTCCTTGCTAATCAGGAAGGTTGCGCAAGTTAAGAATTAGACGTTTTTTCGCTCAGATAGGAGTAAATAACTATATGTTTGATGTAATAACAAAATCATTGTGTTTGATTATATCGCTAGGATGCAGCGCTTATAGTTATGCAGGGTCCTATAATATAACCATCAATGTTAATGGTGAGGAATATTATTCGGACGAGAACGGTTTTGCAGATAAAAGTCCGGTTGTAGCTGAGGTTAAACCTAAATCAACCAGAACTTACGTGCCAAGAAGCCGGGGTAGCTACGCCTCTAAGATGAATAAAAACAAATATGCGGATCTGATCGCTAAGGCTGCTGACAGGCATCAGGTTGATGCCAAATTGTTACACGCTGTTATTCAGGCTGAATCTTCCTATAATGCAACTGCTGTTTCTTCAGCGGGCGCCATGGGCTTAATGCAGTTAATGCCCGGTACGGCCAGGCGTTATGGCGTTACCGACCGGGAAGATCCTGTTCAGAATATAGACGGTGGCACTCGGTATCTAAAGCATTTATTACAATTATTTGATTCAAATTTGAATCTTGCCGTTGCCGCTTATAATGCCGGAGAAAATGCCGTAATTAAATACAATAACACTATCCCGCCATATCCTGAGACGCGCCATTATGTCAAAGAGGTTTTGTCTTTGAAGGAGTACATGAAGCATAGCGGATCGGTGGACGACGCACACCTCGCAGGACAACTATGGAAGATTGAGGTTAAGTAGGAAGCCAAAAGTTTTCCTGATTAGCCGGAATCTTCAGCCAATGCGCAACACTTACAGTCAACGTCGTTCCGGCAGGGATTCACTTCGGGCTGTCCTGCCCGAAGCCTTTCGGGTTAATGCAAATCCGTTCCAGACGGATTTGTGCCGGAATCCAGAAGCCAAGGATGGCGTATTGAGATTACATCACTGTAGCCTAGATGCCGGCAATCCCTGCCGATATGACGATTTCTGCGAATAGCTGAAGTATCTTGCTAATCAAGAAAGTTTTTTAACAAAGCAAAAAATTATTTACCATGAAGGACACGAAGAAAAGCGGTAACTTCGTGTCCTTCATGCTCTTCGTGGTGAATAAGGAATGTTAAAAGGTTTTTTAAGGAAATTGCGGGTAGCCGGAGTACAGGCTTCGCCTGTTTGCAAGCAAAGCTTGCACTCCGCATATCGTAGTCTATTAACACTGTATCGTCTTAAACTGATAGTCCACTAACCCGACCTTGATTTTCCGTTGTTTGACTTAAATTAAGTTATTTCATGCACGTTTCTTAGTGGGGCGTATTTTCGTTGAAAATAGCATCTAACGTTGGCTCGGTGAGTACAGCCTCACCCCAGCGCTCCAAATCCTGTTCACCGGCGCTACTCAGTTTATCGGAAACCCATGCAGGTAGAGTGCCGAAACGGCGTTCTAGTTGTTTTTTAAGTAGCTTGTATTCACCTTGGACTACGCCTTGGACTACGCCTTGGACTACGCCTTGTTCAAGACCTTGCTGAAATCTTTTCTCAATTTCAAATCGTTCTACTGTAGTTACATAACGCATTTTTGTTTGCTCCTCTATATCAGTAATTTCATGCCACAATTGTTGCTCAAGTCTTTCCGGTAGGCGCATCAACCAATCCAGAACCGTGAACAGATCAATGACGCGTTGTTTGTCCCAGTGACGTTGGTATAGCAATCTTACAAGGCGTCGCTTGGCCTCGTAGCGTTCCTGGTCATTCTTGCGGGTACGCTGAGTCAGGATATGCGCTGCCGTAATGAGTGCAAATGGATTATCTGCTGTTAGTAACTCATCTAGCTGGTCATGGTAATCGGTCAACTTGGCAACAGGAAATTCAAGAGTATGTGTGCAACCTAGGACTGAAAATCCGTAAGAAGTCGGTTTCCAATCAGGATGTTCGTCCGCCAACACGGCCATACTGGCTACCGGCCGACGGTAGTGATCAAAAATCCGATAATTGTAAACGAACATTCGCTCACCAAATTCACTCTGCCGCGTTCCCTGTACTTCGATATGAATGTAAATCCATTTCTCATCGCCATTGAGCAAGGTTACTTTGACTAACTTATCGACAAAGCGTTTACCCAGTTCAGCATCCTGCGACAAGGCCCGTAACTCCTGATCGAGAAAATCATAACCTTTCGACCAGTCGATCTCTGCATACGCATCAGGGAAGTAAAATGCCATGAACTCAGGAAAATAGTGTTCAACCGCTTCTTTCCACGGACTGTCGTAATCGTCCGTTACAATTTCGGTGTTTACACGAAGCTCATCAACCTGTTTGATCATGTCGTCCTATGTTGATTTTTCTGTTAATAATAACAGAATACGACTTATCTTTTAAAGTAATGAAAGGAGGAAATGGAGGTCTTGTCGATGTCCCGTTATATTGCCGCTGTTTATACCTCGTTCACACGCTCTGTGTCACTGCCAGTAAGTTAAGCGGATTAAACAAAAGATTGCTGGGGAATAAAACCCAAGGCTCGCAGTCCGGTTTTTAGGCTTTGCAGAATTTAGATGTCCGTAAAATGACGTATCAGGCTGAGTTTTCGTTATTTGCTTGTTATAATGTCGCCAGTTTTATAACCGCATTAATTCTGATCGAGAGATTTCATGATTCAAGGTAGTATCGTAGCTTTAGTAACACCGATGGATGAACACGGTGCGGTGGATAAGGAAAGCTTAAAAAGGCTGGTGGAATTTCATATAGCAGAGGGAACGGATGCTCTGGTCGCTGTCGGAACCACAGGTGAGTCGGCGACGCTGGATGAAGATGAACACTGCGATGTGATTCAAGCTGTCGTTGACTTTGTCGGCGGCAGAATCCCGGTGATTGCCGGAACCGGCGCTAATTCGACTACCGAAGCGATTAGGCTGACCCGTCTGGCTAAAGAAGCCGGAGCCGATGCCTGCCTGATCGTGACACCCTATTATAATAAGCCTACTCAGGAAGGCTTATATCTGCATTACAAGGCGATAGCCGAGGCTGTCGGCATTCCCCAGATTTTATACAATGTGCCGGGGCGCACTGCCTGCGATATGCTGCCGGAAACCGTTGGTCGCCTGTCTCATATCAAGAACATCGTCGGCGTTAAAGAGGCGACCGGCGACTTGTCCAGAGTCAAAAAAATTCGCGATTTGACTAACGATGATTTTGCGATCTATACCGGCGACGATGCGACCAGTCGTGAATTTTGTCTGTTGGGCGGCAACGGCAGTATTACGGTAACGGGCAATGTTGCTCCAAGACTGGTGCATGACATGATTATGGCAGCGATAGCGGGCGATGGAGAAACCGCTTTAGCCATCGATAAAAAATTAGTCGCATTACATAAAATGCTGTTTATTCAGTCTAACCCGATTCCGGTTAAATGGGCGGTTGCCGAAATGGGTTTGATGGGGAAGGGTATCCGTTTGCCGTTAACCTGGTTGACTGAAGATTGCTTTGATGCGGTTCGTGATGCGATGCATCAGGCTGAAGTTATATAATGTTATGAAAACTAAAATCAGTTTAGTCTTTATCGTTGCGGTTTTGCTTAATGTATCTGCCTGCACGTACATAAAAAATTTATTTCCAGACAAAGAAAAGGATTATCAGTTTACGACTGAAATCCCCCCGCTGGTGTTGCCGCCTGATCTGGCGAATGATTCAGTTGCAAAAGTTCCCTCTGCCGCTCCGGTTGTTGAAGCGACCGATGTCGCCGTCTCTGACTCGGCGGATGAAGCGCCCGGTGTTGAGCCAACTGCTCCGCAAACTGAAACAGATCAGGATCTGGACCGGAAATCAATTCAGGTTGAACTGGTTGACGCCGATCAGGGAACAAAGCGATTACGCATCGGGGCATCATCAATTACAGCCTGGCGTATGGTTGGCAAAGCCTTAAGCCGAAATTCTATTGAGGTGCCTAATCGCAATCAGGAAGAAAGGCTGTTTCATGTCCAGTATGACCCGAACAAACGGGTAGTCGAGGACGGGTCTTTTTGGGACGAGGTTGTTTTTTTCTTTACTGGATTTGAAACTGCTGAACAAGAGTATGTTCTCGAATTGGTAGAAGACAACCAGAAGACCGACGTAATTATCATGAGCAACGAGCGTCAACCGGTAGCTGATCAGACAAGTTTACGATTGTTGACGCTCTTGCATGACACTATTAAAGCTGATTTGGCTAAGTGATTTATTTTTAGGCGAAAGACTAAAGGCTAAGGGCTAAAAAAGCCTCTAAGCGGTAACGGGGTTTCGCCTTTCGCCTTTTACCTTTCGCCTTTCGCCCTTTACCTTGAACCTTCTTTTCAAATGTTAAAAATTTCTGGAATTTCCGCGCTTTCTGATTTTCGTATTAACAAATTACTGGCTGAGCTTCAGGCTATAGAACCTGCTATCAAGGCCGTCTCGGCACGGTTTATTCACTTTGTGGATATTGAAAATGACTTGAATGAAAGCCAGGTCGGGATTCTGAATCAGTTGTTGGCTTACGGCTCCACGCAAGCCAGCATCGATATTTCGGGGCAGCATTTATTGGTCGTGCCTCGTTCAGGTACTATTTCACCCTGGTCCAGCAAGGCGACCGAGATTGCCCAGCGCTGCGGATTATCCGAGGTTAATCGTATCGAGCGGGGCATCGAGTACACGCTGGATGTTAACGAGCCGTTATCGTTATCGGTGAATGCATTACTGCATGACCGTATGACTCAAACCGTTTTAGAGGGTGACGTTGAGCCCGAATTATTTGTTCATCATCAACCCAAGCCGTTATTGCATGTCGATATTCTTACGCAGGGTCGCGACGCGCTGGTTAGCGCCAATACCGAACTGGGTCTGGCCTTGTCGGAGGATGAAATTGATTATCTGACCGACAGTTTTCAAGCCTTGGGCAGAAATCCGACCGATGTCGAATTGATGATGTTTGCCCAGGCCAATTCAGAACATTGCCGACACAAGATTTTTAATGCCGATTGGACCATAGACGGCGTGGAGCAGGCGCAATCCTTGTTCGGCATGATCCGCAATACCGCCCAAAAAAGCCCGGAAGGCATCTTGTCGGCCTACAGCGATAACGCCTCGGTAGCGACAGGTTCATCGGCGCAGGTTTTTATCCGCAATGCGCAGACCGGCGAATATGCCTATGTCGAAGAAGATGCGCATTTGTTGATGAAGGTGGAAACTCATAATCATCCGACTGCCATTTCACCTTATCCGGGCGCGGCAACCGGTTCCGGCGGCGAGATTCGCGACGAAGGTGCAACCGGGCGCGGCTCTTCGCCCAAAGCCGGTTTGACCGGATTTTCCGTATCGCATTTGAAGATTCCCGGTTTCCTCCAACCCTGGGAAGCGGATAACGGCAAGCCGGAGCGTATCGCTTCGGCGCTGACCATCATGCTGGAAGGCCCGCTCGGCGGCGCGGCCTTTAATAACGAATTCGGCAGACCCAATCTGACCGGCTATTTTCGTAGCTTCGAGCAAGCGGTTCCGGGCAGTGATCATGAATTTAGGGGCTATCACAAACCGATCATGATCGCAGGCGGAATGGGCAACATCCGGCCGATGCTGGTCGATAAACACCCGATACCGGCCGGTTCGCTGATCATCATCCTGGGCGGCCCGGCGATGTTAATCGGGCTGGGCGGCAGCGCCGCTTCCTCGCAGGCTTCCGGTGAAGGTTCGGAAGACCTGGATTTTGCCTCGGTGCAACGGGAAAATCCCGAAATGGAACGCCGTTGTCAGGAAGTCATCAATCATTGCAATTCGATGGGCAACGATACGCCGATCGTGTCGATTCACGATATTGGCGCGGGCGGTTTGTCCAACGCGGTGCCGGAAATCATCCATGATTGCGATCGCGGCGGCCGCTTTGAATTGCGCAAGGTGCATAACGCCGATAAAGGCATGTCGCCGATGCAAATCTGGTGCAATGAAGCGCAGGAACGTTATGTGGTTGCGATTAAGCCCGAGTCGCTGGCCTTATTCAGCGCCTTTTGCGAGCGCGAACATTGCCTGTTTGCGGTAATCGGCGAGGCAACCGAACAAGAGCATTTATCGTTGAGCGACGAGTTGTTGGGCGACCAGCCGGTCGACATTCCGATGTCGGTATTATTCGGCAAGTCGCCGAAACTGCACCGCAATGTCGAGCATGTTCGACCCAACACCCAAGCGCTGGATGTTAGCGGCATCAAGCTTAGTGATGCGGTCAAGCGGGTGCTGGCATTCCCTGCGGTCGCCGACAAAAGCTTTTTGATCCATATCGGCGACCGTTCGGTCACCGGACTGGTTGCCCGTGATCAAATGGTCGGCCCCTGGCAAACGCCGGTGGCCGATGTTGCGGTCACGGCTTCCGGCTTTCATGCGCTGACCGGCGAGGCGATGGCGATGGGCGAGCGCTCGCCGATTGCGGTGATCGACGCACCGGCATCCGGGCGCATGGCGATAGGCGAGGCCATTACTAATATTGCCGCCGCCGGCATCGATTCGCTGAAAAAAATCAAATTGTCGGCCAACTGGATGGCCGCCGCAGGTTACCAGGGCGAAGATGCGGCCCTGTTCGATACCGTCAAAGCGGTGGGTATGGAATTGTGTCCGGCGCTGGGCATTGCGATACCTGTGGGTAAGGATTCCTTGTCGATGAAAACCGTGTGGAAAGATGATTCCCTGGAAAAAACCATGACTGCGCCGCTATCGCTGGTGATTACCGCGTTTGCGCCGGTTGCCGATATTAGCCTTACCCTGACCCCGCAACTGCGCTGTGTGCCTGATGAAGACAGCGCCCTGATTTTGCTTGATCTGGGTGTCGGTAAAAACCGTTTGGGCGGTTCGGTGCTGGCGCAAGTCTACAACCAGCTGGGCGATGATTGCCCGGATCTGGATGACGCCGGGTTATTGAAAGCCTTTTTCGATGCGATACAAACGCTCAACGGCCAGGATAGACTGCTGAGTTATCATGACCGTTCCGATGGCGGTTTGCTGGCAACGGTGGCGGAAATGATGTTCGCCGGCAGGCTGGGCGTAACCTTAACGCTCGATAGTCTGGGCGATGATGTGCTGGCGGCGCTGTTTAATGAGGAGCTGGGTGCCGTATTACAGGTGCGCCAAAGCGATTGTAAGGACATCGTGGAGCTGTTGAACCAATCCGGTTTGATAGATTGCGTTTATGTCATAGGTAAGGTTGTTGATTACGCCATGGCTCAGTCCGAATATTGTGGGGGCGACTTCGGTCGCCCTGGGCGCCTTGCGTCGCCCCCATTGGATGCAGGGCAGCAATTAACTATTCACCATTTTGGCGAGGTTATTTACTCCGCCGGTCGTGCCGAATTGCAAAGCTTCTGGTCCGAACTCAGCTACAAGATGCAGGCCTTGCGCGATAACCCGGAATGCGCGCTGCAACAGTTCGAACGCATCGCCGATGATGAAGATCCCGGTTTGAATGTTGAGCTGACCTTTGGTGTCAATGACGATGTGACCGCCGTGTTTGCAACGGCTGCAAGACCCAAAGTCGCGATATTGCGCGAGCAGGGCGTTAACGGCCATGTGGAAATGGCGGCGGCATTCGATCGCGCCGGATTTACCAGCATCGACGTACACATGAGCGACATTATTCATGGTCGGGTGGGCTTGGCCGATTTCACCGGCCTGGTTGCCTGCGGCGGTTTCTCTTATGGCGACGTACTCGGCGCAGGCGGCGGTTGGGCAAAATCCATCCTGTTCAACCCGCGCTGCCGCGATGAATTTGCCGCATTTTTCCAGCGGCCAGATACCTTTGGCTTGGGCGTTTGCAACGGTTGCCAGATGATGTCGGGATTAAAAGATATCATTCCCGGCGCCGAACACTGGCCGCGTTTCATGCGCAACACCTCCGAACAATTTGAAGCGCGGGTGGCCTTGGTCGAAGTGCAAAAATCGCCATCGATACTGTTTGCCGGTATGGAAGGCTCCAGAATGCCGGTCGCTATTGCGCATGGGGAAGGGCGCGCAGAATTTGCTGTGGATCCGGCGGTTGCGCTGGAAGCCGGTGCGGTGGCCTTGTGTTATGTCGATAACTACGGCGAATTGACCACGGAATTCCCTGCCAACCCTAACGGTTCACCGTTCGGCATTACCGGGCTGACCACTACCGACGGGCGCTTTACCATTATGATGCCGCATCCCGAGCGTTGTTTCAGAACGCTGCAAAATTCATGGCACCCGGATGATTGGGAGGAATACGGTGCGTGGATGCGCCTGTTCAGGAACGCCAGAGTTTGGGTAGGCTGATCTTGTCCACGGAAAGCACGAAAAGCACGAAAAGCACGAAAAGCACGAAAAGCACGAAAAGCACCAAAAACGGGTGAGGAAATTGAATCATTAGTGCTGGTTGTAAGGCGAAAACAGTTGAACCGTAACTTCTCATGAGTTGTAAGTGGCACTCATAATCAAACTGGCTAAGCGTGGAATGCAGGTAAGTCGGTCATTAAGAGTCTTTTAATTTTTTTTCGTGTCTTTCGTGCTTTTCGTGGACTAATATCAAATATCTAGCGATATAAGGTTTAAAGGTTACAGCTTGTGGATAAAGTCAACATGACGAAAAATAAAAATCGCAGAGATTTTTTTCGTATTTATGATGAGGTTCATCTTTTTTATAAAAAAATAGATGAAAAGCTGGTGACCGAACCGTACTCTATTTTCGATACTATTTTAAATAACCTGTCATTATCTGCCGATATTGACAGGATATCCCACGATTCTGAATTGCTGTCGTCAGACTTAGAAAAAATATCGCCGGATGTTATGATTCCGGACTCTAAAATCAAGGAAAATAAAACCCACAACGTCAATATCGGTGCCAACGGCATGGCTTTTATTTGCGAGGACGCGCTTGAAGAAGGTGACTACCTGATCATCAAAATAGTGCTGGTATCCAGCATGGCTGTCATCGTAACTTACGGTCAGGTTGTTTTTTGTGAAGCAATGCCATCAAATGGCAGCCGATATCCGCATTTTGTCGGTGTTCATTTTGTCAATATGAAGGATGAAGATCGGGAATTACTAATTAACCATGCAAACAAAAAACAGCGGCAACATCGATGGGTTAATGGATTTCTACTAGCCGTCGTTCTTACAGTTTTCATTGCCCCCGATACGGTATTCGGTTCATTATTCGAACTGTCCCATTTCCTGCTTGAGTTTTCCCATATTGCATTTGAGGTTGTCGAGACGGCTCTTGATGAGTTCGTTGAACATCTTTTTCATACCGATCTTCAGCAGACTCAGCTTATTGTGTTTTATATTTTAGTGTCTTTTGTTGTCTGTGGACTTTACCTTCTGTGGCGGGTATTGCCGCCTTTTTACCGGCATAGTAAAGAAAACCTGTTGGCAAGCTATGCGCACAAGAAAGCAAGTCTGCTTTATTGTTGGTGGGAGCAGTCTTTGTTCAATAAAATTAAACTGGTCGTAATCGGCATCGCGACCATCACTCTCTATGTTCTTTTTGGACTATAGGCTGATCAAATCAGCGTCAAAATGATGATTCGGAGTTCAAAGCTGGCTTTGAATGATTTTCTTAAGCCGTTCATGCCGAATCCAGAGCAAAGACGCGGTAGGAGCGGGCCATGCCCGCGATATTTTGGTAACGATGTGTGAAATCTTAACCCATAGTTTTCGCGGGCATGGCCCGCTCCTACAAAGCTTAAGCTGTTAGCGTACCCCATACATTTGTTGATTGTAGAGGATTAGTCGGCCCAATATTTCATTGGGCCGATTGGACTACCATCTTCTTGGGTAGTCCTGGCCAACTCCGTTGCCAATGAAAGAACCGGCGGCGGCACCCAGTCCGGTAGCAATAGGGTCGCCACCCCCCAGTTCATAGCCGAAAACGCTGCCTATAACTCCACCGGCTAAACCTTGGTGGGAGCGTGGATCGTTTGAATACTGCGGTTGTTGGTAATAACGAACCGGCGGTTGCTGATAATAGCGAACTTCAGGTTGCTGATAATAGTAATTGACTTGTGGTTGCTCATAATAGTCATCGTGGTGGCGACCATGATGACCATGATGTCCTCCATGATGTCCCCAGCCGTGACCACGGTGTCCCCCGCCGTGACCATCAGCATAAGATAATGGTGAAAACAGGATGACAGCGGCAGTTAATTGAATTAAAAAAAATAATTTTTTCATGATATTTTCTCTTTGAGTTATTGGATTCGGTGTTGAGTTAATAAAATCAAGTTTGCCGGTCAATTAAACAGGGTTAGCGTCTTCCGGCAACGCCATTGCCGAGATAAGAACCTGCGGCAGCGCCCAGTCCCGTAGCAATTGGGTCGCCATTACCTATTTCGTAGCCTAAAACGCTACCGACAACACCGCCGGCTAAACCCTGGTGAGAGCGCGGATCTTGAGGCTGTGAATATCGAGGCTGTTGCTGATAATATCTGGCCTGTTCGGAATGATGATGCTTGTGGTGTTTTCTGCCATGACCGCGACCTTCGCCTCCTGACGCGTAGGATGCAGATGAATATATAATGGTAAACATAGCCAATAGAGTAAAAAAAAGTGATTTTTTCATGGTTATCTTCCTTAAATGATTAATTTAATCTGGTTGTATATGAGTCGGTACAGGCATGATGCCCAGTCATAAGCTTTGAGCTCATATTATTCGCCTGAACCTTAATGGCCGCTTAACAAATTGAATTGCTTGATGGTGGCGCTAAAGTTATGCTTGAATTGCAGTCTCCTCGTTTCGTACAACAATTAATTACCTGAATGATTTCGCTGTTTCGCTTATGGCGGGTAATAGCGTCCAATTGGAATCAACATTTACATAGGTACCGTCGGAACTCTCGACAGCATAAGCTGTTGGATTCATCCGCCGTTGCGGAAAACCGCATTACCCCGCCTGATCGCATGTTCGTGGTTTAACCCAGTCTGACCCGTTGGCCACTAGCCGAAGATTGCAAGGCGGCAACGATGATTTGGCAATTGGCTTGGGCATCTTCCAGCGACAGCTTCGGAGCAGTGCCATTTAATACGCAAGCGCTGAAATGTTCGATTTCCAGCCGGAAATGATTTGCCGCAGGCAGCGGCTCTTCACCGAGTTGACCATCTTCAGTCCACCATGAAATTACCGGTACATCGCCGGGCATAGACCAGACGTTGTGACATTTAATACCGCCTTTGGTGCCGATAATTTCATATTCACAGCGTCTTGCGCGTTCAAAGCTGAAATCGAAATGCGCGTATTTCCCGTCGCCGAAATCGATGATGCCGCTGGTCGCAATGTCCGCGCCGCTTTCGACATATTTGGCTATGGCCGTTACCGCGACAGCTGGCTGGTTAAAAAACATCCGCGCTGAATGGATCGCATAACAACCGATGTCCCACATCGCGCCGCCGCCGTTTTCGACGCTTTCTGTCAGACGATAGAGCCTGGCAGGTTTCATCATGAAAGAAAAACTGGAGCGCACCGACCTGACTTCGCCGATGAGTCCCGACTGAATCAATTCCTGCACGCGCTGATGTTGCGGATGGAATCGGTACATAAAGCCTTCCATGACGGTGACTTTATGCCGCTGTGCGGCGGCTTTAATGGCTGCTATGTCGGTTACGGTTAACGCCATAGGCTTTTCGCACAATACATGTTTGCCGTGTTCGATGGCGCGCAACGTCCATTCGGCATGTTCGTGGTTGGCCATCGGTAGGTATATGGCATCGACTTCAGGATCATCGAGTAACGTTTGCAGGTCGTCGTAAGTGCGCACCTGCTGCTGTTGCGGTGCGTATTGCGCCAGCGTTTGTGCGGCGGCACCGGGGCGACGACTGGCTATCGCAACCAGCTCGGCATTGGACGCTTCGACGATAGCAGGCATCAGACGCTCGTTGATGCGCGCCGCACCTAAAATGCCCCAGCGCAGTTTGGTTTTGTTGTTCATTGGATTTACCTTGAATTAGGGTTTACTGCAAAAGAGGGTGATCTTTCGGCAATTGTCGCGCTATCCATAACGCTAGTTTATGTTTCATGTTCACTCCGTTTTCCTGGTCAATCGCCAGCGGCTGAATAAGTTGGTCATTGACCAGCAGGCGATAAAGACATTCAGTCTTGTCTTTTGATGAATCCGTCGAGGCAAAATTTGCGTAGCCACGATTTTTCGCATAATTTTCACCAACTTCCATCGCTTTTTTCAGCAGCCGGGATTCGTTTTTTAACTTAGCCATTGATGCGTGTCCTTTGCTAACATTGAGTTGTTGTTGCTTTAAAAATTAAGCGACTAAAAAGGCTGATTTATTCTTTTTGGAATTGAGTAAATAGCCGTTCGTTGAGTGTTTGCATTTTAACTCCTATCTTTCCATTGCGTCTTGAATGCGTGATAAAAATTCAGATTTAAGCGGGCGATTCATCAAATGTTGGCGTAACTGAAGGCTAGCGATTTTCGGGATAAGCTGTGCGCGGACTGCTTGCTTGCATCTTGAAAAGTCATCAACAAAAAGCTTGAATCATTGGTTTGATTATTATTGCTATAGCTGCCGAATTAAAATAAGAGGTGGCTATGGGTGTTTTCTTTGACAATAGTACATTAGTTGACTACATTTATAATGTAATGTTAATTATTCTTTACTCTTGAGGCACATTCATGAAACGTTTATATTCGTTAAATCTGCATACCTTTTTCGCTATCGCCCTGACCACATTGTCTTTATCTGTTCATGCAGAAACACTCGATGTCGATGCTGCGAAAGCCTTTGCTAAGCAAAACAATTGTTTTAAATGTCACGGCACTAACAAAGATAAAGACGGTCCTGCATTCGCCAAGATTGCCGCCAAGTTTAAGGATGATCCTAAAGCGGAAGAAAAGATATTGCAGCACCTGATCTCGGGAGTTAATGTCAAGTTTCCCGATGGACACGAAGAAGCTCACATGATCTTGAAATCGGACGATTCCAAAGAAATTAATAACTTAGCGGCTTGGATTTTGTCCTTTTAATAGCTGATATCTGCCGGGTGGCAGACTTCTGGTCTGCAACGCGCCTTTCCCCGAAAATCCTGTTTGTGCTGAATTCAGCCAACTTTAGTTGGCTGTCTGAAATATAAAAATTGCACTAATCTGCGAGCTAGCAAAGCCTCGCAGGAGTAAGCAGTAAGTTGTATTTTATTTGAATCGCCTTGGCTGAGCGCTGACTGTCGATCTTTAAACCTGTTGGAACTACTGTCTAATGAAAATAATAATTAAAATTATCCTGCTATGCGGACTAATAATGATGTCTGCACACGCCGAAAACATACCGACACCAGCGGCGACACCTGCACCAGTCGGCAAGGTCGCTGATAAGACTGCCGCTGATGCGTTAGACAGAGACTCGGAATGTACCCGGTGTCACGATGAAAACGAAATAAAGCCTATTCTTTCTATTTATCAAACCGCGCACGGCAATAAAGCCGATTCGCGTACGCCATCCTGTCAATCTTGCCATGGCGAGAGTGAAAAACACCTGAGTGGCAAGAGTGCGGCTCCCGATGTTGTCTTTGGCGCTACGTCCGGTGCCTACTCGCCGAGCGAGGTAAACGAGCAAAATACAGCCTGTCTGACCTGTCACGAAAAAGATCCAACACGCACGCACTGGCAGGGCGGCGCTCACCAGGTTGCTGACGTAGCGTGCAGTTCATGCCACGTAAGCCACACGGCACATGACAAGGTGCGTGACAAGAAGACTCAACCCGATGTCTGTTTTACCTGCCACAAAGAGCAAAGGGCGCAAACGCGCAAATTTTCTCACCATCCGATTACGGAAGGCAAGGTCGCTTGTTCCGATTGCCATAACCCGCATGGTTCAGCCGGGCCAAAAATGCTTGCTAAAAACACGGTCACCGAAACCTGCTACACCTGTCATGCCGAAAAACGCGGGCCATTCTTGTGGGAACATCAGCCGGTGACCGAGGATTGCACCAATTGCCATACCCCGCACGGCTCCAACATTACGCCGCTACTCAATTCGCGTGCGCCATTCCTGTGCTCGGAGTGCCATGATGGTCCGCATCGCAGCACGAATCCGGCTGCCGGTAGTGCTGCAGGCACACAAGGCGGACTGACTGCTGTGCCAAGCGAAAATTTCACAGGACGGGCTTGCTTGAATTGTCACAGTTTGGTTCATGGTTCGAATCATCCTGCCGGCGCCCTGTTACAACGCTAAACCGAAATTCGGAGACAATCATGAAAACTCGCAATGAAGAATTGAAAGTCAGCGCCTTGGTTTTAGCGGTGCGCTGCGCATTGATGGTCGTTTTTGCCTTGCCGCTGGGTGCGCATGCAGATGATGAAGATGAGGCGATTGCCTTAAAACATCCTAGCAACACGGTAGAGTTTGGCGCATTGTATTCCAGCCAAAATTCGGCCAAATTCGGTGAATACAACGGTCTGGATGATGAGGGCTTCTATGGCCTTGGCGGCTTCGATGTGCGTGGCGGCAAGGGCTACGATAGCAAAGATAGTGCTCTGCGCTGGAAGCTAAACGGAGCAGACCTCGGTACTACCTCCCGCACACTCAGTGGCTCAATCAGTGATCAGGGTAAATGGAAATTTAGTGCAGGTTACGACGAATTGCGCCATAACATCACGGATACTTTTCAAACACCGTTACAAGGCAAAACCGGCGGGAATGAATTTAACTTACCTGAAGATTTTGGCACAATTAACGGAAACAATGCTTTTCCTAGTGCCAGAGAGCTGACTCCGAACCAGTTAGGTGCTTTCCATACCGAAAAAGAGTACACCACGCGCAGAAACGCACCCATCAGCGCCTCATATACCTTCAATCCACAGTTTAATGCACAGGTTGATTACAATCACCTTGAGCAGACAGGTGCCAAGCTGATTGGTACCGCATCACAGGGCGGGATAAATCTCCTTGGTGGATCTACTGGGCGCGCCGAGGCCGTTAACATCATCATGAACCCGACCAGTTACACGACCGATAACATCAATGCCGCGCTGAACTGGACCGGAGACAAGGCGCATCTGACCGGCGGCTACTATGGCTCGCTGTTTCATAATGATTACAACAGCCTGAGCTGGCAGAATGCGCTCGCCAGTAATGTAAGCGCTTGCTCGGGTCCAGATTGCTACGTTAACAACACCATGAGTACGGCGCCGACCAACAGTCTTCACCAGGCGAACCTGAGTGGTGGTTATGCCTTTTCACCAACCACAAAGCTGGCCGGTGGATTTTCTTACGGCTACAACAAGCAAGATAGTAGTTACGCTGCGACCAGCATAATGCAAGCCAGTGGAGTGCCTTTTGAAATGATACAGGGTGGACTGCCTGCCTCGTCGCTGAATGGGCAGGTGGAGACTACACATGGGGACTTAAAGTTAACTAATCAGAGCATCAAGGATCTTACCCTGAGCGCCGGGGTTAAATATAATGAGCGTGATAATCGCACGAATTCAGACATCTACAATTACAAGAACACCGCTAATATTCTTTATACGGGAATCAATACGCCCTATAGCAATAGAAAGACGCAATACCAGGCGGCAGCCGATTACCGTATAACTAAGGGGCAAACATTACGCTTGGCTTATGATCGTGACCACCTCAGGCGCTGGTGTAACGGTGTAGTCGGTGGGGCTGAATGCCTGGCGAGTCCTTCCAGTGACGAGGATAAAATCGGTTTGAGCTACCGGCTAAAAGCGATAGAAGACGTTAATTTTAATGCCGGCTACAGCTTTGCTACCCGCAATGCGGATTTTAATGACATCTACCAAGCAAATACCGGCGACTATGAGGAGAACCTAAATAGCCAAAATAAAGTAGGCTTCGTGGCTTACCCTTATGACTCGCGCAAGCAGCATGTGATGAAAACCGGCGTCAATTGGCAGGTTACCCGAAAACTGGATTTGGGTGTGAATGGCCGTTATACCTTTGACGATTACAATGCGACGCTAGGTGTGCAGAAGGGGCACTCAGCGGGCGTTAATGTCGACGCTACTTATAGCTACGCTGAAAATAGCAGTGTTTCTGCCTATTGGAGCTGGCAAAATCGGGAGAGAGACTTACGCAGTGGCTTCGATGGCAGTCCACTGACTGCACCTACACAAATCTGGACTAATCAGCTTACAGACACCGGCAATGCCGTTGGCCTTCTTACCCGACATGGAGGGCTGATGGGCGGCAAACTGGAAATCATCGGTGATTTTTCGTATGCCCTAGACGAGACCCGCTACTCAACGCAGGTGCCTTATCTTGCCACTTGTGGAAATGCCAATACGCTGAGTTGTGGCACTTTGCCAGCCATTAGGAACGAGCTGCTCAGCTTTAAACTCACCGGTAATTATAAAGTCCATAAAAATGGCAAGGTTGCTTTGGCCTACATCTACCAAAAATTAAATAGCAATGACTATTTTTATAACGGACAGCAGTTTGGTTTTACACCAAACCGCGTTATGCCAACCGGACTGCAGGAGCAGGATTACACGGTTAATGTAGTCGCCCTGTCTTATTTGTATAGTTTTTAGGAGTATTGATAATGATTGAACCAAGGGATGATTTAACCTTAGGCAAGCTTTCTTTGACCTACAGGGTTTTATTCACCGGCTTTTTATTGGTGATGGGTTTGGGTTTGCTGATGGCGGGCGCCCAGATCATGCTCACGCATGGCATGGCCGATGGTAAGCCGGGCTTATCGATGAATGATATTGTCTACAGTTATTATGGCAATCGCTCAGGTTCCAAGATGGAGGCTGCCCTTACCGGTAAAATGAAAGACAAAGCGCCGGCAGATGTTAATTTTACGCTGATCAAGTGGGTGCGTGACGATGCCCCTGTTGCAGAGTGGGACAAGGTGGGGCCTTTATTAGAAAAACACTGTGCTTCTTGTCACGATGAGGAATCGGGTTTGCTGGAAGTGGCTAAACTTGACGTAGCAAAAAATTTGGCCGAAATCGATCATGGCAGCAGCATTGCCACATTGACACGTGTTTCCCATATCCATTTGTTCGGTATCGGCTTCATTTTCCTGTTTGTCGGCTGGATTTTCGGCATGGCCGAGTTTAATCAGCTCTGGAAATTGATCCTGATAGCAACACCTTTTGCTTTTCTGGTTCTGGATATTGCATCGTGGTGGCTGACCAAGTTCTGGCCGGGATTTGCCTGGCTTACCATGATTGGCGGTATTGGCTATAGCTTGGCATCAACAGTGATGTTTGCGACCTCACTGGCGCAAATGTGGTTGCCGCGCTGGACGCAGAAATAATCCCCAAATGATTCCATAAAAAACATTCCAAATTTGCACATTTTTACCTGGTGTAGCGTAAAGCCCGCCGTTCAGGGTATAGCTATTTATACAACTTAAAAATGCTAAGCGGGACGGGTTCTGATTCTGTATGTCGCCATGCTTTCGTATGCATTCCCACGCGGAGCGTGGGAACGAGCCATGCACGAAGTCGATAGGCGATAATCACTAAAACGCTTAACTGCCAAATTTATCGAACATGATATTTTTTGCATTGACGCCAAGATCATCAAGCATTTTTTCCACGGCGGTTATCATCATCGGCGGCCCGCACAGGTAATACTCGCAGTCTTCGGGAGCCGGGTGATCTTTCAGGTGATTTTCGTACAGGATTTGGTGAATAAAACCGGTCGCCCCCTGCCAATTATCTTCCGGCTGAGGATCTGAGAGTCCGATCGTCCATACAAAATTTTCATGTTCCTGAGCTAGCCGGTTGAAATCGTCGTTGTAAAAAACTTCGCTCAAACTCCTCGCGCCGTACCAGAAAGAGATTTTACGCTGGGCATGCAGGCGTTTTAACTGGTCTAAAATGTGGGAGCGCATCGGTGCCATTCCTGAGCCGCCACCGACGAAGATCATTTCACGATCGGTCTCTTTGGCGAAAAATTCGCCGTAAGGGCCGGAAATGGTGACTTTATCACCCGGCTTTAAACTGAAAAGATAGGATGATACCTTGCCGGGGGGAACATCGATTTGTTTGGGCGGCGGGGATGCAATACGGACATTCAGCATGACAATACCCGTCTCTTCGGGGTAGTTGGCCATCGAGTAGGCGCGCGAAACCGGTATATTAACGGTGGAGTGGTATTGCCAGAGATTAAACCGGTCCCAATCCGCCCGGAATGGCTCTTCTATATCGAAGTCGCTGTATTTCAGGGTATGCGGGGGAACCTCGATCAGGATGTAACCGCCGGCACGAAATTTGAGCAGTTCACCCGGGGGCAACTCCAGCACCAGTTCCTTGATAAAGGTTGCGACATTATGATTCGAGCGCACCCGGCATTGCCATTTGTTGACGGTCAATAATTCATCCGGCAGCTCCAGCGCCATGTCTTGCTTGACCGCCAGTTGGCAGGATAAGCGATAGTGTTCTCGTATTTGCTTGCGGGACAGATTGGCCCGTTCGGTATCCAGTATCTCTCCCCCGCCGCTTTTGACGATCACCTTGCATTGGCCGCAAGTTGCTCCACCGCCGCACGCGGAAGGCAGGTAAATGTGCTGTTCGGCTAAGGTATTCAGTAATTTACCGCCTGTGGCGACCTCTAAAGCTTTGTCGGTATCGTCGTTGATGAACAATTTTACTTTGCCGCCGACGATCAGCCTGGATCGGGCCGCCTGAATGATGAACGTCAATAACAGCACGATCAGGGTAAACAAAGCCATACCCAGGATGATTACGTTTACCTCGCTCATTAGTCTTCTCCCTTGACTTTCATCGATCTACAGCTCAATTCCGGAAAAAATCATAAACGCCATCGCCATCAGCCCGGCAGTAATAAAAGTTATCCCCAGTCCTTTCAAGCCATCAGGTACATGGCTGTATTTCATTCTTTCCCGTATTCCTGCCAGGCCGATAATCGCCAACGCCCAGCCGGTACCGGAACCGGCCCCGAAAACCACGCTTTCCCAAAACCGGTAATTGCGCTCGACCATAAACAGACTGCCGCCTAAAATGGCGCAATTGACGGTAATTAACGGTAAAAAAATACCCAGCGCGTTATACAGCCAGGACACATATCTATCCAGAAACATTTCTAAAATCTGGACAGTTGCCGCGATGACGCCGATATAGGTGAGCAAGCCGAGAAAGGTCATATCCACGCCGGGCAGACCGACCCAGGACAAGGCATTGTATTTAAGCAGGTAATGGTAGATCAGATTGTTAATCGGCACGGTAATCGATTGCACCACAATGACGGCAATACCCAAGCCGACAGCGGCGCTCATTCGCCGGGATATCGCCAGAAAAGTACACATTCCCAAAAAAAAGGACAACGCCAGGTTTTCTATAAAAACCGAGCGGATAAACAGGCTCAGATAATGCTCAAACATCGCTATGCCCCCGAGGTAGGTGCCATTCCTGCCTGAGTCTTGCCAGCAGGGGGCCGTAACCCTGTTCGCCGAGCCAGTAATTCAACAGGCGATCAACGCCGCGGCTGGTCAAGGTGGCCCCGGCAAGGCCATCGACCTGATGGTCGGCATCGGCTGACTCCGCATCTACTTCGCCTCTGAGGACTTTAATGATCACGCGGCCCTCGCGGTCAAAAGCCTGCTTGCCCGGCCATTGCTGTTTCCAGCGCGGGTTATCGATTTCCCCGCCCAGTCCGGGGGTTTCGCCATGTTGATAAAAGCTTAGGCCGGTAATCGTTTGTAAATCCCTGTCCAGCGCGACAAAGCCGTAGAGCGTCGACCACAAGCCTTTGCCAAACACCGGCAGGATCAGTTTTTCCGCCTGCCCGGCTGTTTTGACCAAATACACCGGCATATATTTGGAGCGGCGGTTTATCTTGGCGCTATCCAGATTGGCAGGTACATTTTCGCCCAACTCGGGGTCGTTGGCGAAACGCTGAATGTCAAAATCATCCAGCGTAAAATCGGGGCTAATGCGCTGTTCAGCAACGGGATCACCGCTAGCCAGGTCGATCAGTACCGGTTCGATGCGCTGCTTATAAATCTCGTCACTGTTGCCGTCAGGCTGATAGAGGTCTGCTGCAATTAAAATATTGTTGATTTTATTCAGCCGCTGATTTTCTTGTTGCCGAGCATTCAGCAACACCACCGCACCGGAAACCAAAAACGAGCAAACCAGACAGAGGCTTAAGACCACCTTAATAGACTGTTTGAGGCTGTCATTGCGCATCAGCCAAATCTCCGCTGCCGTCTTCGGATATGTGCGCTGATCACGATTCGGTCTATCGTCGGCGCAAATATATTGGCAAACAAAATGGCCAGCATAATGCCTTCGGGAAAACCCGGATTGATTACCCTGACCAGCACCGTCAGTGCGCCGACCAGCAGTCCGAACAGCCACTGGCCGGTCTGCGAATGGGCGGAACTGACCGGATCGGTAGCCATATACACGGCGCCGAACGCAAACCCGCCGAGCAGCAGATGCCACAGCGGCGTTACCGCAAACATCGGGTTGCTGTTGCTGCCGATTTGATTGAATAACGTAGCCATAGCGGTCATGCCCAGCACCACGCTTAACATGATCCGCCATGAACCGACTTGGCTGATAAGGAGTATGGCCGCACCGATTAAACAGGCAAATACCGAGGTTTCGCCCATCGAGCCAGGCATCCATCCCCAAAAAGCCTCCTGCCAGGTGACGGAAAGTATGCGCTCAGGATCGGCAAGCTCCGCCAACGGCGTCGCCCGGCTATAGCCGTCCACTGCGACCCAAACATTATCGCCGGTCATTTGCTGGGGATAGGAAAAATACAAAAAACAGCGACCTGCCAGAGCCGGATTCAGGATATTCATCCCGACGCCGCCAAAGACTTCTTTAGCGAGCACGATGCCAAAGGAAATGCCCAGTGCGACCTGCCACCAGGGCATGTCAGGGGGCATAATCAACGCAAAAAGCAGGCTGGTAACCAGAAACCCTTCATTAATCGGCTGTCTTCTGACACAGGCAAACAAAACTTCCCAGAAACCGCCCGCCAGCAGCGTAACCAGATAGATCGGAAAAAAATACAAAGCACCGTGCACGGTATCGGCCACGATATTGTCCGGTGCGATGCCTACATCGAGTAGGGTCAAGATAGTTCCGCGCCAGCCTTTTACATCGATTGCCCCCACATCCTGCAAAGCCAGATTGGCTTGCAACCCGGTATTGTAGAGCGCCATGATCACCGTCGGCAGCAATGCAATGACCACGGTAATCATCAATCTTTTAAAATCCAGCGCATCCCGGACATGAGGCGCGCCTCGGGTGACGGTGCCCGGGGTCAATAAAAAATTATCGGCGGCGTCATACAGAGGCCGCAGGCTTGCCCAGCGCCCGCCGGGCGAAAACAAGGCTTTCAGCCTAGCCGATAAAGGCTGTTGTTCAGTCATGATCTTCCTCCTCAAGCAGCTCCAGGTTGCTGCGCAGCATGGGGCCGAATTCCAGTTTGGACGGACAGACAAAAGCGCATAGAGCCAAATCCTCCTCATCCAGTTCCAGACAGCCAAGCTTTTCTGCCTCTTCAATATCTTCGACCGCTAACGCCCGAAGCAGAAACAACGGCATGATGTCTAAAGGCATGACCCGTTCAAAATTGCCGCTGGGAATAATGGCGCGCGTTTCGCCCTGTGTGGATGTGGTGAAATCGCAGGCCCGATTTGGAAAAAACCGGGATAGGACAACGCGCTTGATCGAAAAACGATTAAGCCCCGGATTTAGCCAACCGAGTAGTTCGCGCTGGCGGTCTTCAGGCAGAACCGAGACCTGCTGGTGATAACGGCCCAAGAAAGCCGTTTCGCCTTGGGCATGGAATCCGGACAGCACCGAACCGGATATGACGCGATGTTCCCCCGGCAGCAGCTGATCTGCGGTCAAATCATCCAATGCTGCGCCGATTCTGGATTTATACAGCCTCGGCTGTTTTACCGATGGTCCAGCCAATGCAATGATCCGATCCACATGGAGCCGACCTGAGCTAAACAGTTTGCCGACCGCAATAACATCCTGAGCGCCGATGTGCCAGACCGTTTTACCGCGCCGAACCGGGTCGAGAAAGTGGATATGGGTGCCGACATTACCGGCAGGGTGAAGGCCGGAAAAATCATGGATAGACAGGTTGTCAATAGCTATGGCCGGCAAGACTGTTTCGGGCGACTTGCAAAGGAAAAGCGCACCTTCGGTCAACCGGGATATCAGTTGTACGCCGTTGGCAAAATCCTGCTCTTGGTCTTGCAGGATCTTATTCATGGCAGGCGCCAATGGATTGGTGTCTATTGCGGTAATGAAAATGGAATGCGGAATAATGGCAGGATCCGCAACCTTGCTGTAGGGGCGGGCGCGCAATGCGGTCCATAGACCCGATTCCAATAACTGCCCGATAACCTGTTCGCGCTTCAGTGCGGCCAGCTCAGTTGCCGTATAGCGGTTGAAAGTGGCTTGCCCGTCTCCGTTGAGCTCAATCACCACAGACTGCAAGATGCGCCTGGCGCCGCGATTGATGGCTTTAATATAGCCGGTTCCGGGAGACGTGAATCTTACCGCCGGCTTATTCTTATCGGTAAACAGCAATTGACCTTGTTGAACCGTATCCCCGACCTTTACCGCCATTGCCGGCCAAAGGCCAAAATAATCGCCACCGAGTACCGCAACAGTTTGAGGTACTTTAGAGCCTTTAATGAGTTGCTCAGGTTTGCCTTTAATCGGAAGGTTCAGACCTTTATTGATTTTGATCATGGCATATTCGGCTTTATCAGTTCATCGTGAATATTTTAATGGTATTAATTTCCAGTGAATTTAAGCGTGACACAAAACCGCCTATTTGCCAATATTTATCCGGTTCAGGGTTGTCAAGGGCTTATCCAGGTCCACTGTTGACCGATAAAGCCTTGCAGAGGCCGGTATTGGTCTTTGTAGTTCATTTTCCGGCAGTCGGCAATCCAAAAACCCAGATACAACCACTCCAGGCCCTGATTCTGTGCATGTTGTATTTGCCACAGCACTGCATAAACGCCGAGGCTGTAGCTGGAAAATTTGGGGTCAAAGAAGGTATAAACGGCAGAGAGGGCGTCATCGAGGCGGTCTACAATCGCAACGGCAGCAAGTTCATCGGCACAAAAAAACTCTATAAATTGGGTGTTACACCATGAGCTGCCTAAAAATTTAATGTACTCGTCGGGACTGGTGTTTGCCATGTTGCCTTCGGCATGACGTTGATTTTGGTAGCGCAGATAAAGATCGTAATGGGCTTGTTCGAAAACGGCGGGTTTGATGATGGCGGTGGTTTGCCGGTTTTTTTGCAAGCAACGCTTTTGGCTGCGGTTGGGTTTGAATTGCGCCACGGGCACACGCACCGGAACGCATTGCGAGCATTGCGCACATTGGGGGCGATAAACGTCGTTGCCGCTACGCCTGAAACCGTGAGCAATCAGCAGCGAATAAACGGCGGTATCAAGCCTGAATAACGGATCAACAAACGCGGATTGCGCTTGTTCGTCGTCCAAATAGCTGCAAGGATGTGGGGCGGTAATCAATAAAGGAATAGAGGTCATGGTAAATTCAAGAGGTATTTAGTCCGGCCGGATGCGTAGTTTATCGTGCTCGCGCTCCGGAGATTGCGAAAGTAATAGCCAAATCAAGTTAAGAAAAATTTACCACAGAGAGCACGGAAAACACGAAGAAAATAATTCAGTTAATTCCATATACTGAAAAAATTTGTGCCCTCGGTATGCCGCTCCGCTGTTTTTCCGGCAGTGTTTTTAGTATTGCCAAACGCGACGCCGGAGTGTTGGGACGATGATAATATTTGGCGGCCCGGTTTATGGAATCCACCATCCACGCGTTTGTCTGCCTTAGTTGCTGCCGTTGATCGCTGGAAAGGCCTCCAGGGTCGAAATGCAACCGGTAATGCAGCTGATAAAGCCGGTTTAATGCCGGTAGTTGCAAACGAGACTGTGAAAATATTCGATATAGAAGAAATAACCATGAAGGGCATGAAGAGCATGAAGATTTAACGGCGGTTACACGGAAACTTTTACACCCTCATTTAATGCATTGATTGACTTAGTCTTTTCTTTATGTGCTTCATGAACTTCATGGTTAATAGTACTTTTTATGCCGTACTCATTCATTCTTTCACAGTCTCAAACGCTTGACCCATTGTCGAACGCTTATGATAATAAGCGGATTTTATCGTTACCACAGAGAGGACACGGAAAAATGTACAATTCATTGAAAACTTCGTGGTTATCTCCTAATCTGCACTGAAATATAAATTCTTTCACAACCTCTGGAGTGTAAGCACGATACAAGAGACTTGTATTTATATAGGAAAAACCTATTGATCCATAGAATATCAGTATTGTACAAACGCTTGATTTCCAATATACGATTGTAAATATTTTATGAAAACGATATGAAAAAGCTATGAAAGTAGCTTTGGCGTATTCAGGTTTCAATGGCTCGGTATTTTATCGTTCCTGCGCCGGAAAGCCCGATTTAGTATTGACTAAATCAGGAAAAATCATTCACCACAAAGGGCATGAAAGACACGGAGAAAATATTCACATTAATTCGATAGAGTGAATCTCCGTGATCTTTAAGCTGATACTTATGGAGTTGCCCTGAATATACCCTACTGCTGAAAGGATTTTTATTCAATGAAAGGGGTATTATCATGTGAAATTAATAAATTCCTTTAACCGCACTATTTTCCACAGTGGACTTTCGTCAAATAAGCTTTTAAAAACAGTGTGTGCAAGGTTTGGGGGCTATGATGTATTCAAATAAATGTTTGTTAATACCAGAAAAAGCGCTGGTTAATGAAGCGAAAGAAAGCGCTGAGCATTGCAATTTACAAATGGCGATCAATTTAGAAGCCGGTAAGTCCAGCCTGATTAATATCCTGTCACAATTTCCTGCCACTGCGTTATGGTTGCTTCATCGATACGAAGCAGACGCATCCAAGCCTGAGCAGGCTGTCGAAGTGCTGACGGTTACGTTAGCAAAAATCAAGAGCCATTACTTGCTGGCGAGCCTGTTGTTTTCAGGCCGAGGTTTTAATCATAAGGCTGATGCCGATGAAAAACAGCAATTAACCGAGGCATTAGAGGTATTTCCTTTTTCGATTGAAGACCTGCTGGTGCTGACGGAGCTTATTATTTATGCCTTCAAGACCCGAGATGATTGCGCTCAATCAGCCAAAAATTGTCCCGATTTGGTTTTCAAACGACTGCAAGGATCAAGGCGGCGCGACAAGTTAAAACTGCCTGATATAATCGATGCCATGCGGGCTAGTCAATTTGATGAGCAATTTCTGTTTTTGTCCGGTGCCGATATGCAACACTATGTGACGGATATGATTTTTGCAGAACATCTTTGGTTAAGTTCAAGGCAGGCATTAGCCGAGGCAAATTCCGGCTTGGTGTTGTTCATAGCCAACCGGTACCGATGCGGGTTTTTAGACTTTGACGATCTGGTTCAGGAAGGTCAAACCGGCTTATTACGGGCTATCGACAAATTCGATTACCGCTTGGGATTCCAGTTTTCAACCTATGCGGCTTATTGGATCAGACAGGCTATGTCCCGTGCCCTGTCTCGCGGCGAAAGAGTTGTGCGTGTGCCTTGTGAGCAGGTGGCTAACATACATAAAGTGTTGCGCGCTAAAACCGATTTGCTTTCAAAAATGGGCAGGGAGCCTTCGGTCAAAGAATTAAGTGAAGACTCGGAAATGCCCGTTGATCAAATAAATGCTATTTTAGCCATCTCGCAAACGGCAGTGTCGCTGGAAAATTTAGAGGAAGATGAAGATTCATTGGCACCGATAGCTTTTTTAGAGCAGCAAATTTTTGATCAGCCGTTTAAAAAAATAGAGCAATCCGACCTTAAGGCCTGGATTAGCAAGGCGATTAAAATCCTTGATCCGCGGGAGTTAACGATTATTTGCTGTCATTTCGGTATCAATACCGATAATGAAATGACTTTACAGGAAATTGGCGCAGAACTTCACTTGACCCGAGAGCGGGTTAGGCAGATTCAAGTGAGGGCGCTCAAAAAAATAAAACTCAATTATGGTGAGCAATTAATGAGTTTTTTATGATTAATGCTCGTTATGGGTCGCATCGGTTCCCTACCGATTGCGACACTTCCACCATCCATGGCAGTCGCGGCCAGGAGAGACACACATGAAAAAACATTTGTTTAATATTCTGATTTTCGGCGTTGTTATTGCCGGAGCCTTTTTAATCTATGATCGCCTGCATGCCACGCCCCCTATAATGGATACTCTGGCTTATTCGGATTTTATCAGCAAGGTAAAAAGTGGGCAGGTTGAGCGCGTGGAGGTCAGCGGCCAGCAGATTGGCGTTCGGACTTCAGACGGTCAAAACTACCAGACCTTTAATCCCGGCGATGGGCACTTAATCGACGATCTTCTGACTGCCGGTGTGCAGATAAGGACAGTGCCGCCGGAGCAGGAGACCTTGCTGATGAAGATTTTCATCTCCTGGTTTCCGATGCTGTTAATGATAGTGGTGCTGGTCATTTACATGCGCAGAACGCAAGGCGGCATGGGCGGCGGTGGCTTTGGCAAGAGCAAGGCCAAGATGCTTGAAGAAGACAAAATGACCGTTACCTTTAGCGATGTTGCCGGTTGTGAGGAGGCCAAAGAAGACGTGGCCGAGCTGGTTGATTTTCTGGCCGATCCGCAGAAATTTCAAAAACTGGGCGGAAAAATACCGCGCGGCATTTTGATGGTCGGCCCGCCGGGAACCGGTAAGACCCTGATTGCCAAAGCCATTGCCGGTGAAGCGGGGGTCAAGTTTTTTACCATTTCGGGTTCGGATTTTGTCGAAATGTTTGTCGGCGTCGGCGCGTCCAGAGTCAGGGACATGTTTGCCCAAGCTAAAGAACATGCCCCTTGCATTATCTTTATCGACGAGATCGATGCGGTCGGTCGCCAGCGCGGCGGTCCCGGCATGGGTGGCGGCAATGACGAACGGGAGCAAACTTTGAATCAATTGCTGGTGGAAATGGACGGTTTCAACGGTAATGAAGGCGTTATCGTGATCGCCGCAACCAACCGCGCCGACGTGCTCGATAAAGCCCTGCTCAGACCGGGACGTTTCGATCGTCAGGTGAATGTCGGCTTGCCCGATGTGCGCGGCCGCGAGCAAATTCTCAACGTGCATATCAAAAAAGTGCCGGCGGCGGCCGATGTCGAATTGAAATATCTTGCCCGAGGTACGCCCGGTTTTTCAGGTGCCGATTTGGCCAATATTGTCAATGAAGCCGCGCTGCTTGCCGCACGTTCCAACAAGCAGGAAGTCAGCATGAGCGATCTTGAAAAAGCCAAGGATAAAATCCTGATGGGCGCAGAGCGGCATACCATGGTGATGACCGAAGAGGACAAATTGTTAACCGCCTACCATGAAGCGGGGCATTGTATCGTCGGGCAAAAATCCCCTGACCATGACGCCGTTTATAAAGTCAGCATCATGCCCAGAGGCCGAGCCCTGGGGATCACCATGTTTCTGCCTGAGCGGGATCAATACAGCGCCAGCAAACGCAAACTGGAAAGCCAGATAGCCAGCTTGTTCGGCGGCAGGATTGCGGAGTTGATGATTTATGGCGGCGACCGGGTAACCACCGGCGCATCGAATGATATTGAGCGAGCTACAGAATTGGCCCGCAACATGGTGACGCGCTGGGGTTTTTCCGAAAAACTCGGGCCACTGGTTTATGGCGAGGAAGGCGGCCAAGCATTTTTGGGGCATCCGGGTACTCAAGGCAGTTCCGTATCCAGTAACGTTGCTCAGCTGATTGATGAAGAAATACGTTCGGTGATAGACCATAACTATCAACGTGCTGAAACCATTCTGCAAGAGAATATCGATATCCTGCACAAAATGGCCGATGCGCTGATGAAATGGGAAACCATAGATCGCTTGCAAATTGGGGATTTAATGGCCGGCAAAAACCCTAGGCCGCCTGCGGAAGACGATGACTTGCAAGTGGGCAAGCCTTCGGAACCGGGTGATGAAGTGAAGGATAAAGTTGATAAAAAAACGATTAAGGCGGCTACCCATAAACCCGCCGGGCAGGTTTGATGGGGTTCGCGGAGCGCTTAACTTGAGGCAATGGTATCGTTAAGTGTGGTCTAATGGAGTGCAGGCTTCGCCTGCTGCAAGCGAAGCTTGCACTTCCGTTACCCTGTATTGACTTAATCCCCAATCCTTTCACCTTGTATATATTCTAATCAGTGAACGCATCATGACATCTGTAACTACCGATAAAAACACTTTGTTTAAGCCGATATTGTTGGGGGATTTGGCCTTAGCCAACCGGATCATCATGGCGCCGTTGACACGGAACCGGGCGGGCGAGGGCAATGTGCCTCAGGCTATGAATGTGGAATATTACCGGCAACGCGCCGGAGCCGGTTTGATTATTAGCGAAGGCAGTCAAATATCGGCTAGCGGCATCGGCTATCCGGGAACGCCGGGCATTCATTCAAAAGCACAGGTTGCAGGCTGGAGGCGCGTCACTGATGCCGTTCATGAGGAAGGCGGTCGGATTTTTATCCAGCTCTGGCATACCGGCAGAATCTCCCATTCATCGCTACAACCGGGCCAATGTTTACCGGTTGCGCCGTCCGCGTTGAAAGCCGCCGGTCAGGCTATGACCCATCAGGGTTTGCAGGATTTTGAAACGCCGCATGCGCTGACTCTCGATGAGCTGCCGGGCATTGTTGCCGAGTATGCAAGTGCTGCAGAAAATGCCAAAGCGGCCGGTTTCGATGGCGTGGAGATTCACGCCGCCAACGGTTATCTGCTGGACCAGTTTTTACGGGGCGGCACCAATAGGCGGGAAGACGCTTACGGCGGGGACATTGCCAAGCGGATGCGCCTGTTGCTTGAAGTGGTTGAAGCCGTTATCGCTGTCTGGGGCGCACATCGTGTCGGGGTTCGGGTGTCGCCAGAAAACAGTTTTAACGATATTAAAGACAGTCAGCCGCAGCAAACCTTTAACGCGGTCGCCAAAAAGTTGTCCGATTATCCGTTGGCCTATCTGCATGTGCTGGAAGGCGACATGCTGACCGGCAAGCGGCAGGTGGATTATGCGGCATTAAGAAACTGTTTTGCCGGTTTCTACATGGCTAATAACGGTTATGACCGGGAACGCGGCAACAGCGCCATTGAACAGAACCATGCCGACATGGTGGCGTATGGTAAGTTATTTATCGCTAACCCGGATTTGCCGGTGCGGTTTGCCAAAAACCTGTCGTTGAATACGCCCGATCAGGCGACTTTTTATGGCGGAGATGAAAGGGGTTATACCGATTATCCGAAGTATAATTAGTATTTTCTTTATTGTGGGCGTGAATAAATTCGCGCCCACAGTATTCAGACATAACTATTTATGGCGGCAGTGACGCTGCTCATGGTAATGCGTAATTAACTCCAAATAACCGTCTTTATAGCTTGGGTAGTGGAATTCATAACCCAACGCTTTTAACAGGGCATTGCTACAGCGCTTATTCATCCCTACACCTGCTTTAGCAGTCGGTGGAGGGCAATGCAGTCGATCTGCCAGCCAGGTCATTACGTCCCAGGTCGGAGCGGGATCATCATCGCTGGCCAGATAACATTGAGCTAAAGTCTTTTCTGCCAAACGCTGTTCCAGTAAAAAAGATAAAACGCCCACGCAATCCTGCTGATGTATCCGGTTGGTAAAATAAGTTGGGTTTTGCTGGATGGCCGGTGTCTGTAGCGCCTGCCTTAACAGGTATTCCCGTCCCGGCCCGTAAATTCCGGAAAAACGCACTACGATATTAGCCGGGTTCGAATCGATCAATGTTTGTTCAGCCTGTCTGAGCAACCGGCTGGTGATATTGGCCGGCTCTGCGACTGAATCTTCATCCACCCATTCGCCTAACGTCTGTCCGTAGACGCTGGTGGACGAGACCATCAGCCACTGCGTTTTTGGCAGCTTGGCCAGCAGGTTGTTCAAGCCGGTTTGATAAACAGCGCGATAGCTTTGTTCATTGCGCCCGTCAGGCGAAAGGATAAAAAACGCCTGAGTAAATTCGGTGTCCAAGTCGCTCATATCTGCAACTGAGCTTATATCGGCAGCGACATAGTTGATAGGGCCGGACGCGGATAAAGGCGGCTTGCGTTTTAGCCCGGTTACCTGATGACCCTGAGCCGATAACACCCGACCAAGTTCCGAACCTATCGCGCCGCAGCCGACGATTAAAATTTTTGCCATGGTTACAATTGATTGATGAGTTGCAGCTCTTGCGGATAAGGCGATAGGTAATAGGACTCTTCTATATACGGATCGGGGCTTTTACGGAAATGGTGTTTAAGCAGCGTCAAAGGCACTATCAGCGGGACGTAGCCATTGCGGTAATTTTCAACCACTTCGCAAAGTTCGGCTTTATCGTCGGCGCTTAAGGTCTTTTTTAAATAGCCTTGAATATGCTGCAAGACATTGATATGGTTTTTGCGGGTAGCGATCTTTTTAAGGGTCGTCATCAGCTGCAAAATATACTGCTCTGCAACATCTGCAAGGTTGGTTTTGGTGAGTCCGGCTAATAGTTGTCCCAGGTCGCGATAATCTTCATGGCTCATGATGATCAATTTATGACGCGCATGAAAATGCGTCAGGGCGCTTAGCGTAAGCCCTTCTTCCAGCATGGTTTTCCAGCGATGGAGTACATAAACGCGCTGGATAAAATTCTCGCGCAGTCCGGCATCGCCAAGCCGACCTTCTTCCTCTACCGGCAACAGCGGGTTCAGACGCATCATTTCCCGGGCATAAATGCCTGCGCCGTCTTTATGCGCTTGAACGCCCACATAAATCTTGACCCATTCCATGCCGCAACTGGGCGAATCCTTTTTTAAAATATAACCGCATAAGCCGGTGTGCAGCTCTTTTTGATATTCAGCATGATTACGCAGCCGATCTGTTACATCGATTTCAGGATCTTTAATACCCACACAGCGTACTGCATTATCTATCTTTACCAGGTGAATGGTTGGGCGCGGCGTACCCAGGCCGATTTCCACTTCCGGACAGAAAGGTTGGAAATCAAAATATTCGCCCAGGGTGCCGGTGATATAAGAATCCCGCTTGTGGCCGCCATCATAACGGACATTCTGGCCCAATAAACAACCGCTGATACCGATAGGAATTTTTTTCATAGGTTTTTGATGCGTATTGAATGAATGAGTGATCGAGTCTATCGGCTTTGCCGAATTTTTCAATCGATTTTTAGCCTTCCATTTTAAGGGACAGGCAGGAAGCCTTAACCATTCGGTTAAGCTCATGACTAAAAATATAATGGTTAAGCCAATAAAAATAAAAGACTTATATTATTCAAGACATTGGCCAGGTAGTGGGTTTACCTACTAGGTAATGGCACTTATTGATTGAAAAAATTGAATGCTCTATTTTACAACATGAGTATCTACACAAGTGGGATCGCACTTTTTCTTTCAAAGGGATGTCTACCGGGATACGGTGAATGCATGCTTTGCATAACGTCATGGATGAGGTGTAGTCGGGTAATGCAGTCGTCGTGTTCTTCGTGGTTTATTAATCACTCTGCTTGTTTTTTTCGTAGAACTATGGACTTACTGAACGATTCATTGATGTTGTCGCGGCTCCAGTTCGCTGTAACGGCTATGTTCCACATCCTTTGGCCATTGCTTACCGTAGGCTTGTCAATTTTTCTGGTGGCGGTCGAAGTCATGTGGCTTAAAACCGCTGATAAGGACTACCTTATTCATGCTCAATTTTGGGCGAAGTTGCTGTTGCTCAATATTGGCATAGGCGTGGTAAGCGGCATTCCTCTCGAGTTCGAATTTGGCACCAACTGGGCGGCGTTTTCCAGAATCACGGGGGAGTTTTTCGGCAATATCCTCGGTTATGAAGGCGCTACGGCTTTGATGCTTGAAGCGGGTTTTTTGGGGGTGATGATGCTCGGCTGGAACAAGGTTACGCCGGGCATGCATTTATTCGCCACATCCATGGTTGCATTCGGCTCATCCCTGTCGGCTTTTTGGATCATGATCGCCAACGGCTGGATGCAGGCGCCTAGCGGAGGCCATATAGAGGCCGGGCGTTACGTCATGGACAGTTATGCTAAAGCTATTCTTAATTCCGATTACTTTTTGGGCTTTGTCCATATGTGGATGGCTTGCGTGGAAACCAGTCTGTTCGTCGTGGCCGGGATTTCAGCCTGGTATCTGCTGCGCACCGGCCATACCGCACTATTTCGCAAGTCCTTCGGCATGGCTTTGGTGGGGTTGTTACTGATTGCGCCAATGCAGATTTTAAGTGGGGACCTTGGCGGCTTGCGGTTGTTTGAAATCCAACCGGTCAAAGCGGCGGCAATCGAAGCGCATTGGGAGACTAATAAAACGGCTGAAGGTGCAGATTGGCATGTTTTGGGCTGGCCTGATAAGGCGACTCAAACCAACAACTGGATCATTAGTATACCCAAGGGTCTTAGTCTGATAGCCACTCGCACTCTGCATGGAAAGGTGTTGGGGTTGAAAGAATTCGCCGCCGCCGACCAGCCACCTGCAATACCATTGATTTTTTACAGTTTCAGGGTGATGGTCGCCGCTGGCCTTGTCATGGCGGGACTATCCCTGCTCACCGGCTGGTTGTGGTGGAAAAGACGCAAGGCAGCGGATGAATGGGTACTGCCGGTTTGGCTGTTAAAGAGCTGGGTGGCAGCCATACCGTTGGGTTATGTGGCGACTGAATGTGGCTGGCTGGTACGTGAAGTGGGACGTCAACCCTGGGCAGTTTACGGCTTATTGCGCACCGAGCATGCCGCATCCCATTTGCCGGCTGGCGCAGTGGCGACCAGTCTGGTGTTGTTTGTAGCTATATATACGCTGTTGTTGACGGTGTTCTTGCTATGCGTCCGGCGCATTATTGTCACTGGCCCTGACATGAATCCGCAGATTGCCGTATTTGTACCCTCCAACGAAGTTTACTCAAGCCGACGAGCTAAGGAGTGATCATGGAATACCAAATAACCGAATTGTTGATTAATATCTGGGGTACCGTTTTGATATTGATGTTGTTTAGGTATAAGAGCTGATCATGGCGCCTCAGGCATCCGAATTGTTAATTAATATCTGGGGCGTTATTTTGATATTGATGCTGTTCATGTATGTGGCATTGGATGGCTTCGATCTGGGTGTAGGCATGCTTTCCCTGATGGCACGCGATGAACATCAAAAAACGCAGATGATGCACAGTCTTGGCGGCGTGTGGGATGCCAACGAAACCTGGTTGGTGTTGCTCGGCGGCGCTCTGTTTGGCGCCTTTCCTCTGGCTTATGCGGCACTCTTGCAAGCGCTTTATGTCCCTGTCTTGATGATGCTGTTCGGCCTGATTTTTCGCGGCGTGGCTTTTGAATTTCGCTCATATGCCAAACACCCCGCCGTCTGGGTTATTGCTTTTGGCATCGGCAGTCTCTTAACGGTCCTGGCTCAGGGTTTGGTTTTGGGCGGTCTGCTGAGTGGCTTGCCTTTAAGCGAAAGCGGTGTGATTGCAGTTTTCGCCAGATTGACATCTTTTTCGCTGATAACCGTGGCATTACTGATAGCGGGTTATACCCTGCTGGGCGCCTCCTACCTGCTTTGTAAAACAAATGGGCAGTTGCGTGATTCTGCGGCTGTCTGGATCTGGAGGTCGGCAATGTTACTTATCCTGCTGTTGTTTACGTTAATTATAGCCAGTCCTTTGATGACGCCTTATGTTGTAGAGCGCTGGGCTGCAGCCCCGTTTTTTTATGTCATGCTGGCAACCGGTCTTGGCATAGCGTTTACGATGATGCTATGGAGCCTGAAGCAACAACGGTACTCAATTCCGTTCTTATGGAGTTTGGTCTGCTTGTTTCTAGTGTTGGCGGGTTTGATGAGCAGTCATTATCCGTTCATTATCCCTGGCGTGATGACCCTGCAGTCCGCCGCGTCCTCCGCCAAAACGTTGGAGTTCATGCTGTATGCGGAGGGGGGATTGCTGCCGGTAATACTGATTTACAATGGCTATCAGTATTACGCATTAAGAGGGGCGGCCGGTGAAGATTATTGAACGGTTGTCTGGATCAACGCAAGTCACAAGCCGATTTGTTGTTGCCTCGGTTCCAGTAGGCAGTCATCGGAAATGTCCAATATCACAAATCTTTTTAAGAGGTTACACTGATGAAGTTTAAAACCATTTTTTATATTATCGTTATGACATTAAGCACAGCAACTCAGGCATCAGAAAAACAATTACCGCCTTGTCCAAGCAGCCCAAACTGCGTTTCCAGTCAGGCGGCAGACGCCGATCATTCTATTGCGCCTTTTAAGATCACCGGCAATGTTGAAGAGGCTTGGGCGGCACTGAAAAAAGCCCTGATCAGCCAAAGCCGGACGGTGATCACCAATGAAACCGGCGACACGCTTCATGCCCAGGCAACCAGTCTGGTGTTTCGCTTTGTCGATGATATAGATGCGATACTGGATACGGAAGCCAAGTTAATCCATATCCGTTCCGCATCGCGTACCGGTCACGGCGATTTCGGGGTGAATCGCAAACGGGTGGAAATGCTCCGTTTGCAACTGCAGCAGGCGCATGTTATTGAATAAAAAGGCTAAGGGCTAAAAATGCTCGTTCAATATCTTTTGTACAGTTATTAAAAAAGGCTTCGATGACTCAATATACAACCTCGCTGTTCATATTCCGTCGCGACCTGCGTCTTGAAGACAATACCGCGTTGCTTGAAGCCTTGCGGCTTTCAGGGCAGGTGATTCCCTGCTTTATTTTCGATCCCCGGCAGATTGAGCCGCACCCTTACCAGAGCAAACCGGGCTTGCAGTTTATGTTGCAGTCCATTCAAGATCTTCAACAGCAGTTGCAGTCGGCAGGCGGCAAACTGGCGCTTTACCATGCGCTGCCGGAGCAGGTCGTCAAGCAGCTGGTCGAACGGCAACAGATACAAGCCGTGTTTATCAATCGCGATTACACGCCTTTCAGCCGGCGGCGTGATGATGAGCTGGCCGCCGTATGCAAGCAGCTGGGCATTGCACTGCATACGCTCCCTGATAGCCTGCTGAATGAGCCGGAGCAGGCGGTAAAAATGGATAAAACGCCCTATAAAGTGTTCACGGCGTTTTATAGCAATGCCAAACAGTTTCCTGTTGCCTTGCCGGAAGCGTTGGTCAGGCATAATTTTTTGGCGGCGGTTTCCGAATTTACCATCGATCAGTTAGGTATATCGCTGGTCGAAACTGTAATCAAAGGCGGCCGTAATCAGTCGCTGGCGATACTGGATAGGCTCGGCGACTACGCCGATTACCAAAACACCCGCGACTTTCCTGCGCTGGATGCGACCAGCAAACTTTCCGCACATTTAAAGTTCGGCACTTGCTCGGTTCGGGAAGTGTTTTATGCGATTATCGAACGGCTCGGCAGTGAACATCCTCTGATTCGGCAACTGTACTGGCGCGACTTTTTCACCCATATCGCTTATCACTTTCCGCAGGTTTTCGGACGAGCTTTTTTGGAAAAGTTTGCCGATCTGCGTTGGGATAATCATCCCGATTATTTTCAAGCCTGGTGCGATGGAAAAACCGGCTTTCCGATAGTGGATGCAGGGATGCGCGAACTCAACGCCACCGGTTACATGCATAACCGGGTGCGCATGATCGCCGCCTCATTTCTGGTCAAAGACCTGCATATCGACTGGCGCTGGGGCGAACGTTATTTTGCCCAGCATCTGGTTGATTACGATCCTTGCGTCAATAACGGCAACTGGCAATGGGCCGCCTCGACCGGTTGCGATGCACAACCGTATTTCAGGATTCTCAATCCCTGGCTACAGCAGCTTAAATTTGATCAGGACTGCCGGTACATTTATCGCTGGCTGCCCGAACTGCAAGCTTTTCCGTCCAAAACCATTCATCAATGGGATAAAAAGCACAGCGCTTGCAGTTATCCCGCGCCGATTATCGATCATAGCCGAGAGAGCCAACTGAGCAAGGCCCGGTTTAAGCAAGCGACCAATCCGTAGTGTTGGGTTGCAAGGCAAGCTTTGAACTCCTGCATCTGTAAATCTTGGAGTCCAAAGCTTGTTCAAAGTCGGCATTGCTATTTATGCGACAACGCCTCATTTAACGCAGCGGCAAGGTCGTCATATTGAAACTTGAAACCCTGCGCCAACAGCCGTTCCGGTATCACGCGCTGACCGCCCAACACCAGCTGCGACATTTCGCCGAGCAGTATTTTTAACAGCCAGGCCGGAACCGGCAGCAGGGCGGGGCGTTTCAGGCATTGCGCCAGTATTCGGGTGAATTCGGCATTGGTAACAGGGTTCGGAGCGGTCGCGTTATAAGCGCCCTGCATCGTTGAATCGGCCATCATGGTCAGGGCGATATTGATCCAGTCCTGACGATGTACCCAGGACATCCATTGCCGCCCGTCGCCCAAGCGCCCGCCCAATCCCAGGCGAAACGGCGGCAACATGCGCTGCAGAAAACCGCCGCCGTTGGCAATGACCAAGCCGGTCCTGATCAGGCAGACCCTGACGCCGAACTGCTCGGCCTGTTTTGCGGCGGCTTCCCAATCGGCGCAAAGCTGCGCTGAGAAATCTTCATAGGGAGTGGATTGTTCGGTTAACACCGTGTCGCCCTGATCGCCGTAATAACCGACAGCGGAACCGCTGATTAACAACTCGGGTTTAACGGTCATGCGGGCGATGCAGGTTATTAATTGTTCAGTCAGACCGATGCGGCTTTCCCTGATCAGCTGTTTCCGGTCCTCGCTCCAGCGGGCGTCGATAATCGGCGCACCGGCAAGATTGATGACGACCTGATAGCTGTCTTCCGCTTTAAGTTGCGAGAGGCTGCCCAACGCATTAACGCCCGAGCCGCATATTTTGGCGACCTTATCGGGGCTGCGGCTTAACACCGTAACCGCATGGCCTTGTTCGATCAGGCTTTTAGTCAAGGCACTGCCAATAAAACCGGTACCTCCGGTAATAAGAATGTTCATAATCGTGTCCTCATAACCATTAAGATTGATTTGGAAAACTTTTATCAATGCCCAAAGAGCATTAACCCGATAGTGACAGTAAAACGGGTGATAGACCAATTAAAATTGCGGGAGTTTTCAAATTAAAAAAATGGGGGTTTAGATGCACCCCCGAATGAGCGCACCTCAAACTTGTCCGGTCGGTTTGTTGATATGGGTTATTACCGAATTATGACCAACTTTATTCTGACGTTGGTAATTACGAGACGTAAAGTTTTCATCCAGGCTGCGATTCTCAACTATTGTCCGTGACGCCTAGCGGCCCACCGAAGCCAAAAAATCCAGCAAGGTGTCGTTAATGCCCGGCCACTGCGCATGGAGTTTGTCGCCTTCGCAATACCACGTTTTTACACCGTTAGCGCAACCGGAATAAGCCATGCAGCCATTGGCAATCTTTTCCGGTATAGGCTCACATTGATTGCACGCCGCCCACCAGCCGGAAGACTGCTGACCGTACTTCGGGAACAAGTGATCGTTCACGCTGTGCATGACCATCACGGGAATCGGAGCCGGACACTTGTGATCGCGCAAATCCTGAGAATCGATTCCTGCGGCGCTAGGCGCAATCGCCTTGGGAATATGTTTGGTGCCGGACATAAATGCCAAGGCCATCGCAGCAGTACCGCCATCGGAATGGCCGGTAAGAAAAATGCGCTGTTTATCAACACACCATTGCTTGGCAATTAAGTCGGGAATAGTCCCGAGTTCGATGGTAGAGGTAGGCGATAAATCGGGATGATCGGCATAAGCGACGATAAATCCGGCAGTCGTTGCTTTCAGCGTAAGTGCTGTCGTTTTCTCGGTTTTTGCCCGGTTTGAGCCTGCCGGGGAAAACACCATCAGCAACGGATGGGCGATAGTGGCATCATAATTCAACGGCGTGCGTATATTGTATTTAATGCCTTCAAGCGTCGATTCGCCATTGATAAGGCCTGATTCTCCGTCGAACTTACCGGCAACGCATTGCGGATTTGCGTTTTCTCCGGCATAAGATGCGCTGCCTATTTGAGAGTACTCATCATTATCTTCGCTGAAAAAAACTAGCAGCGTTATAACAACGGGTAGCAAAAAAAGTGATTTAAAAACGGTTTTCTGAAAAGGCGTAGCCGTTTTTAGTTTATCCATATAGTCCTCAAACATCGGATGGCCTCGCTGCGTGTTTGCCGACAGCGCGTTTCATTAAGTAAACAACTCCCGCGATAAGTGCCACGACGAATAGAGATTTTATCGGCAAATTGTCTGAAGCTTCCGGTCCAAGACCTATCGAAAGCGGGATATGGCTATCGATGCTTTTGTCTTTATGCACTATCGCGACATGGATCAGATAATTGCCTGCGCCGAATTGACTGAAATCAACCACGGCATTCACCGTACCCGATTTTATTTTCGTCGGTTCCCTATAGAAAACCCGGGTTCCTTCCGGTTCTTTGGTGACCTCAAATTCGACGGTTAAATTACGCAGGCCTTTGCCTTCATAATCGAATACCAGATTAGTGGAGCCCAGATGCGGAATAATCTGGCAATACTCTTTGTCGCTGCTCAATGCCGGTGTATAAGCGGTAAAGTGCACTCGCTCATGACCCACCAGGATATTGCAGGCATCGACTTCATTATTCGCCCCGCGATGCGCATAGACGGTTGACGGCAAAGCCAAGGTCAATAATCCCAATAAACCTAAAGTATGACAACACTTGACTAATGCAGACAACCATATGTTCTCGTTCATGTTCAAAACCTCTCTTTAACTTTATTGAAAGCAGGATGATCAACGCGCCCGGTGGTGCGGTTATTTATCCGGCAAGCCGGACAAGATATTAATGTCCGTATTTGTCGGCATGTTAAAAATCGAAACTTTCAACTTCCGCGATTAAAAACAATGGTGCGCCGCCGGTCGAAATATCAACGGCATGTTGCGCGGTTTCCTGACCGCCCTGAGAATTTAAACAAGCCTCCAAATCCTGCATAGACGGGAAATAAACTTCGGCAATGCGATGGAAAGGCGCTTGTTCCTGGCCTACACTGCTCATAATCAGCGACGCGACAAAGCGGGTTTTTCCGGCCAGTTTTTCTACCGCCATCGGAACATGCTCCTGCGCATAGCGTTGTTCAAATATTTCGACATCGGCAGGCGTTGGATACATCACAATCAATTTTGCTGTTTTCATAGCTTCCTCATATGGTTTTTTTAAAAGAGAGGCAATCGTATAGTGAAATACAAAGGTTTGTATAATATCGGCTTTCTATGGAACAATAGGTTTTTGCTATATCAGGAGGTTCTCATGGAAATGCAGCAAATCCGTTATTTTCTGGCAGTCTGCGATCAGGGAACAATCACGCACGCGGCGCAACTCACTTATGTGTCGCAACCATCTTTGACACAGGCCATAAAAAAACTGGAAGAGGAAATGGGCGGGGCATTGTTTACGCGGACCCGCTCCGGTTGCCAGTTAACGCCGTTAGGTCGCATGGTTGAATCCAATCTGCGCAAGATTTATAAAGAGCTTCAGGCGACCAAAGCGGAAGCGATTCGTTTTACCCGGTTAAATACCGTTCCCTTGCGCATCGGTCTGATGTCCACGATAGGCGCGCAACGCTTAAGCCCTTGTCTTGCCTGGTATCAGCAAGAATACCCGAATATCGAATTGGAATTAATCGTCGATAGCGAAGCGGAGTTATTGAAACAACTGGATTCAGGCTTACTGGATCTGGTGATCAGCGCCCCGGCGCAATTATCGGGACCACCGTATCAATCGGCCTTGCTTTATGAAGAACGCTACGTGGTCGCATTCAGCAATACCCATCGTTTTAATCAATTGCAAAAAATCGATCTGAAAGCGATACAGTCGGAGCCCTATTTAGACCGGTTAAACTGTGAGTTAAGGGAAGATCTGAAATGTATTTGCCAGAGTCAGGAAATCAATCTTTATGCTGCTTACCGCAGTAACAGCGAAGAATGGATTTTGCGTATGGTGCAGGAGGGTATTGGCGTTGCATTAATGCCTGAATACACCCTGCCCAAACAGGCAACCGACATCAGTTATCGCTATCTGTGCGAGCCTGAAATCAGCCGTCAGGTTTATGCGATTTATACGCAGCAGACACCAGCTAAACCCGAATTGCAGGCATTGATAGTTAATTTGAGCAGTACGTAATAATCAGTTCCGTAGGCCGGCTTACGCTACCGAGACTGTGAAAGTATTCGATATAGAAGAAATAACCATGAAGCACATGAAGAGCATGAAGATTTAATGCATTGATTGACTGGGCCTTTTCTTCATGTCCTTCATGAACTTCATGGTTAACAGTATTTTTTATGCCGTACTCATTCATTCTTTCACAGTCTCTACCGCTAACCCGACATTCTTTGTATCTTAAGATCAATTAACGATAATATTCGATCTATTAGCTATATAAATACCCTGGCATTTTAATTGCTTGTTAGAAATTTGAGTTACCCACATCCATCTGATGTGTGTACTTGACGTTTTCCAAATAATTGCGAGGTATTGATATGTTCGAAGTTACTCTGTTGTTCCTGGTCATGCTTGTCATTGCAGCATGCGCTTTTTTACCATCGGGTTGTAGCAGCCCTGAATCTTCCCAACAATCCGACGCCGTCAGTGATTCCTGCTTGAATTCAGAGCTGGGAGTCCCCGAGGATTCGACATTCAAGCAGAATTTTCTCACGCATCTGCAAAGTGAAATCGAATCTGCTCTGTGGCCGCGTCCTACCGACTCTATCCTGCAGCGCCATTACGATGCTTTGGTCAGCGCCGAACTGGAGAACCGTCTGGCGGCAATGCCGGATTCATAGCAATGACTATGAAGCACCAAGCTAAATCGCTAATGATTTCGATACTTGCACTCGGTTTTATGTAAGCTTTCCGGCAACAGCCTGCTCTTTTTGTTGTATTTGTTGCATGATAGACATTAGTTGATTTTTTTTTCGTCTCCTTTTTCGTTATTTCTGCCATAATCAAAAAGGTTTCTTGACCAACGCTGCTCCGCATGGCTGTTGCTCCAGCTATGCGGAGCAGCGTTGGCAGTTCCGTAATAGCGATAGCGTAACCTAACACTTCACGCGTTAAATATTGGGCTCTCCCAAAAACCAATGCATCAAGCCATAGCCAGCCGATAATAGCGTTCGGCATTTCCGGTCAATTTGGTATCGAGATGGCCGGTTGTAACGCGCGACATATTCAAGACTCATGGTACGGCGATAAGGCCTGGAAAATATCGGCAACGGCAATAATGCGGCATTCCAGATCCAGTTCTTTGTGGCCGTTTTTAAACGAATAACTGTCGCCGATCAAGGTTTCATGGTGGAATCCCGCCAACCCATTTTCCCGAATACTTTTTGAGAGCGCTTCAATCTTAAAATTCGAGGCGATAGAAGGTAGATTGGCTTTCTTGATTTTTGAGTAAGGAAAGTTATTGGCATCGAACAGTTACCGGCATTAAAATTGAACAGCAAAAATTCAATTATTAGCACTTTTATCTCGGTTAAGATATGATTTTCCATTTAAGGAAAAAATAAGGAGAGTAGCATATGAAAAGGTTACGTATTTATGTATTGGCAGCTTTTACGGTTTTAGCACTATTGTCGTTTCCCAATGCTTATGCGCATACCTCGGCGCAGAAATTCGGTAGAGGTTTGGCCGGAATGACCTGCGGTTTTCTTGAAATACCGGGTAATATTGTTAAGGAGACTAAGGCTCAAGGGGCGATTGGTTTTCCCATCGGCCTTGCTACCGGCTTGGGGATGACGGTAACCCGTGAACTGGTTGGCGTTTATGAATTTCTTACTGCGCCTTTTCCTCTTCCTGCAGGTTTTCGACCTATTTTAGCTCCGGAGTACCCATGGGATTATTTTGAATAAACTCCTTTAAGATACTTAAGGTGTGACAAGTCAAAGGGGTGCTGATGCAGTACAATGTTTTTTATAAAATTTTTCACCTGTTTTTATTACCATGAAGGACATGAAGGACATGAAGATAATGAAGCTTGCGTATGATACTCAAAGTAAGGGATAAAAAAGTTTAGTTTTTTATGACTTCGTTTCAATATAACACCTGAAGTCAATACCAATTTCTTCAAGTTCTTCATGATCTTCATGGTAAAAATTTATTACATTTTTTGGATCAGCACCCAGTCAAAGGGTTCAGGCTCGATTGATTTTAGTTGATGTGCGTTGATTTATGCCTCTATCAGTTGAGTCCGATCCCGATGATTTGCGCATCCAAGAAGTTTGATTTAAACGAGTTAAGATCAAATTGACTTATGGGAGTGAATTTTCTATTGTTTGCCAAATGGCTGTCATCGACAGGCGGACAATATGAAACCGGAACACGCTGCTGAATTTCGTTTCTACGCGGAGTTGAACGACTTTCTTCCGCCGAAACAACGCATGCGAACTATCCACTATCGTTTCAGCGGCCATCCGGGAATCAAGGATCCTATTGAAGTTTTCGGTGTGCCTCACCCCGAGGTAGAGCTGATTATCGTCAATGGCCAGTCGGTGGGATTCGACTATCAACTGCAAGCCGGTGACCGTGTCGCAGTCTACCCGGTTTTCAAAAATCTGGACATTAGCGCCTTGATCAAACTGCGCGAAAAATCCTCGCCCAATAATCCACACTTCATTCTGGACGTGAATCTTGGGAAGCTTGCCAAACTCATGAGGTTGTTGGGTTTCGATAGTCTGTATCGCAACGACTACTGGGATGCTGAGTTGGTGAATATTGCGGTGAGTGAGCAGCGCATCGTGCTGACTAGGGATCGCCGCCTGTTGTATGCCAAACAGATCAGCCATGGTTACTGGGTACGTAGGGTTGATGCCGAGCCAGATTGATGAGGTCTTGCAGCGTTTCGACCTGTACGGCTTGATTAATCCTTTTGCCCGATGCCTGGTTTGCAACGGTGTCCTGGTACCCGTTGGCAAGGCGGATATTTTGGACCGTCTCGAACCCAAGACTCGGCTTTACTATGAGGATTTTCATCAATGCGCCGATTGCCGACGAATCTATTGGGAGGGGTCGCATATGGGAAATATGCGGAAACGCTATCCGGGTTTTCTGGTCCCCTAAAATAGCAGTCGGTTTTTTCATCACTAGCGCATCATGGCGAAATACGGCATAGCGTTGAGAACGGCAGCGGCTTGCTAAGCCGAATCGACTTGGATCGCTCGGGCTTTAATGCGTTGAAACCAAAAAATAAAATAATCTAACTGATTGAAGTATAATTTGAAAAACCCTGGGTAAGGGCTGCGAGTGCATATGAAAACGCTTAAAAAGCTTGAGTGCTAGTCATAGCTGCATAAATCTTTTTTAGCATTAATTTCGTTTTATGCTTATAAAATCGCATAGTGCGATTGCAGTGTTTGCACATCACCGCCGATTTTTAAAATAGCTTCTCCCTAGCTCTTTCCAGCAGGATGTCTACGCGGATGAGGTGGCAGAGCAATGCAGGAGCAGCGTAGCGGCGTGCCGAGAGGAGATAAAGGTGCCGAGTTTAGAAGTGCGATGGGCATAATCAAATCATGAAAATAATTAAGGTGTAGAGGATGCAGATTATGGCTAAGATCAACATGACGAAAATTGAGGAGCGAAGGGGTTTTTTTCGCATTGATGATGAAGTTAATCTGTTTTACAAAAAAATAGATGAGCAACAGGTAACCGAACCGCACCATGTGCCCGACAATGTTTTGAATAGCTGTTCATTGTCTACCGCTCTTGAAATAGTGTCGCAGGATTCGGCAATACTGTTACGCAGGCTGGAAAAAATCTTGCCGGATGTGATGGATTACTTAAGGTTAATTGACACTAAAATTGATCTTCTTGCCCAAGCCATCATGATGCAGGGCCATCAATTTAAGGAGAATGACACCCGTAACGTTAATATCAGTGCGTCCGGCATGGCTTTTAATTGTGAGGAAATGCTTAAAGAAGGCGATTATCTGGAAATCAAGATGCTGCTGGTATCCAGTATGGCGGTCATTGTAACTTACGCCAAAGTTGTTTTTTGCAAAAACAGTCAGACTAACGATAGCCAGTTTCCCTATTTTGTTGGCGTTGATTTTTTCAATATGAAAGAGGACGATAGAGAGCTGCTGATTAAGTATGTGGTCAAAAAGCAATTGAAACAGATCAGGGAGAAGCAATAGATGATTAATAAAGCTCAAGCGGTTTGTGAATATTTCAGATAAGCAAAAACAAATCCTTAGCCTATTGGCTGACGGAGAGTTTCATTCCGGCACTGAGTTGGCTGTTGCCTTGGGTATTAGCCGTTCGGCTGTCTGGAAACAGCTGAACGGCTTGGCTGAATTGGGTTTGCAGCACTCGGCAGTCAGCGGCAAAGGTTACCGGCTGGAAAAATCGCTGGAATTGCTGCTGGCAGCAAAAATCAATGAAGTCATTAGTGATCAGGCTGGCGCATTAATTTCATCGCTGGAAATTCATGATCAGATCGACTCGACCAACCGTTATTTAGTCGAACGTTCTCAAAATAATGCGCTTTCAGGCGCTGTTTGTTTTGCCGAGTATCAAACAGCCGGTAAAGGCAGGCGAGGGCGGCAATGGGTTTCGCCTTACGGCTGCAATATTTACCTGTCGATACTGTGGCGTTTTCAGCAGGGGCCTGCCGCCATTTCCGGCTTAAGTCTGGCTATCGGCGTGGCGGTCATCAGGGCGTTAAAGCAGCATCAAATCAATGATATTGGCCTTAAATGGCCAAATGACATTTACAGCCAGGGTAAAAAACTGGGCGGTATCCTGGTTGAGGTATCGGGTGAGACTGACGGCCCATGCAGCGCCGTTATCGGTCTGGGACTAAATTTGTTTTTACCGGAAGCGGAAGCTCAAGGCATTACTCAAGCCTGGACCGATTTAACTAAAATCACCGGGCAAAAACGGCTGTTCAGAAATAAATTGGCAGGCACGCTGTTAAACCATCTGCTGCCGGTCATTGCCGAGTATGAAGGTGTCGGTATTCAAGCGTATCTCGATGAATGGCGCGATTATGATTGCCTGTCCGGCCAATCTGCGACCTTGTTTGTCGGTCAGCAACAATTTGAAGGCATCGTGCGAGGCATCGACGATAACGGCATGTTGTTGATTGAACGCCCTGATGGCAATGTGCAGACCTTTGCTTCCGGCGAAGTCAGTTTTAACGGTTTTTCCTCGTAATGAATTTGCTGATTGATATGGGCAATACCCGGTTAAAGTGGGCGGTTACGACCGCCGGTCACATCATGATCGGCTCACCTTTGGTCAATAGCCGGATTAATCGGGAGGAGCTTATTAAACTTTGGCAAGGCCGCTATCGCCCCAGGCGGATCGCCATTTCCTGCGTGAGCGCAAATCAGTTACTCGAACTTGTGCAGTCGGTAGCGCGTGAGCTTTGGCTTGATGTGGATATTATTCTGGTTAAATCCCGAGCGAAGGCGTTTGGCGTGATTAACGCTTATCAACAGCCGGAAAATCTGGGTGTTGACCGCTGGTTAGCGTTAGTTGCAGCGTGGCAACAATATCACCGTCCGGCCTGTATCGTCGATTGCGGAACGGCCATTACCGTGGATTTAATCGATGCCGATGGCAGGCATCGAGGCGGCCTGATTAGTCCCGGTTTGATGCTGATGAAAAAATCTCTGGGGCTAGGAACGGAGGCGCTGCCCTTTAGCGAAATCAATCATGCAGTCGGTCTGGCCGATTATACCGAGGCCGCTATTTACAGCGGCACCTTAATGGCGGCTGTGGGCTTGATCAAGCAAGTGCTGGCAACACAAGCAGACGATACGCAATTGATTTTAACCGGCGGCGATGCCGGACTTATCGCCGGACAGCTTCATCTGCCCTGTAGTATTGACCCGGATTTGGTGCTGCGGGGATTGTTGTGTGCTCTGGAAGGGCGCACGTGAAGCTTTTGTTCCTTCTGGGGGCGCTTCACTGCCATTAAGTTAAGGATTGAATATTATTGTGGGCGCGAATTTATTCGCGCTTTTTAACACCTGTTGCGCGAATAAATTCGCGCCCACGGCATTCAACCATATTTATTCCTATCGTGCTAAACATCATCTGGATTTTCTTTTTCCTGGCCGCTTTTTGTACTGCGCTATTCAAACTGGTTTTCTTGGGCGACCAACAGGTTTTTGCGCAAATCATGGGAGCCATGTTTGCGCTGTCGAAATCGGCTTTTGAAATATCCCTAGGTCTGACCGGCGTGCTGGCCTTATGGCTGGGCATTATGCGCATCGGCGAAAAAAGCGGCTTTATCCACTTATTAACCCAAGGTCTGACGCCGTTATTCAGCCGGTTAATGCCGGATGTGCCCAAAGGCCATCCGGCTTTGGGCGCCATCGTGATGAATATTTCCGCCAATGCGCTGGGCCTGGACAATGCCGCAACGCCGTTGGGCATTAAAGCGATGCAGGAATTGCAAACCCTTAACCCCAATCCGGAAACCGCCAGCAACGCGCAAATCCTGTTTCTGGTGATCAACACCTCAGGCGTTACGCTATTTCCGGTGACGATATTCACCTACCGCGCGCAAATGGGGGCTGCCAACCCTACCGACGTCTTCATCCCGATTTTGATCGCCACGTATATGTCCACGCTGGCAGGATTGCTTGCGGTCGCCTTCGTGCAAAAAATCAACCTGCTGGATAAGGTTGTCCTGGCCTATCTGGGCGGCTTTACGCTGGCAGTCGGCGGCATACTGGCGTATTTTTCCAGCTTGCCGCAGCAGCAGATGCTGGAGCAATCCGCGATGATCAGCAATTTCATCCTGTTTTCTCTGGTTATTACCTTTATTCTCGGCGCGATCAACAAGGAGATTAACGCTTATGACGCGTTCATTGAAGGCGCCAAGGAAGGTTTTCATACCGCAACCACCATCATCCCCTATCTGGTCGCGATGCTGGTTGCGATTGGCGTGTTCAGAGCCAGCGGCGCGCTGGATTTGCTGGCCGATTTAGCGCGGATTATCGTGCATTACTTCATGCTCGACGACCGCTTTGTCGATGCGCTGCCCACCGCATTGATCAAACCGTTCAGCGGCAGCGGGGCCAGGGCGATGATGATCGACACCATGAAGACCATGGGTGCAGATTCGTTTGCCGGGCGCTTGTCGTCGATCGTGCAAGGCAGCACCGAAACCACCTTTTATGTCCTGGCGATTTACTTTGGTTCGGTCGGCATCAAACATATCCGCCATGCGGCCGCGTGTGGGATAATAGCGGATTTTGCGGGCATTGTTGCGTCCATTTTTATTGCGTACTGGTTCTTTGGATAAATGTTAATACACCTTAAAACACTCGGTTGCCGCTTAAACGAAGCGGAGCTGGAAACCTGGGCTCAGGCTTTTCAAAAATCCGGCCATCAAATCACCAGGCAAGCCGAAGCGGCCCATCTTATCGTGCTTAATTCCTGCGCGGTAACCCAGGATGCTGCCAGAAAATCGCGCCAGCTGATACGGCGCATTCATCGCGATAATCCGCAAGCCAAGCTCGTGGTCAGCGGCTGTTACGCCACCTTGAATGAAGATGAGGCCGCGTCTTTGCTCGGCGTTGATCTGGTGGTCAGCAACAAGGATAAAGATCAACTGGTCGAAAAAACCCTGACTGAATTGAACATGGACAGCATGCCGGCTTTATCCACCGAGCCGGGAGAAATATCGCTGTTCACACGAGGCAGGCAACGTGCTTTCGTCAAAGTGCAGGACGGTTGCCGCTATCGCTGCACATTTTGCATCGTCACCGTGGCGCGTGGCGAAGAAAACAGTCGTCCGGTGCAGGCGGTTATCGACGAAATCAATGCCCTGCACCGGCAAGGCATCACCGAAGTCATTTTAACCGGCGTACATTTGGGCGGCTACGGCAGTGACTTGGGCAATAATCTATCCGATTTGATCAAAGCGATTTTGGCGGAAACAAGCATCCCGAGACTGAGATTAGGCTCGCTGGAGCCGTGGGAATTGCCGGGCGATTTTTTCGAGCTGTTTAGCAATCCGCGCCTGATGCCGCATTTGCATCTGCCTTTGCAAAGCGGCTCCGACACCGTGCTCCGCCGTATGGCAAGACGCTGTAAAACCGAGGAATTTGCGGCTATTGTCAGCCAGCTGCGAGCGCAAATTCCGCATTTTAATGTCACCACCGATATTATCGTCGGCTTCCCCGGCGAAACCGAACAGGAATGGCAGGACAGTTTTGACTTCATCAAACAGACCGGTTTCGGCCATATCCATATCTTTACCTATTCCAGTCGGGAAGGAACCAAAGCCGCCGGCTTGCCGGATCAACTGAGCAATGACATCAAAAAACAGCGCAGCAGGCAGTTGCATGAACTGGCTGACGACATGAAGCAGACGTTTTTTGCCGATAATGTAGGCCTTGAGTTTCCGGTGTTATGGGAAGGCTACAGTGAAGCTTTGGATGATGGCAGGCAACGGGTTTTCGGTTATACGCCGAATTATCTTCGGGTTGCTTGTGTGATTGATGGCGACGTGTCAGTTGAAAATAGGACGCTTAATTGCGTGGTAATGGCAGTGGCAGAGGGCAGTGTTTGTGGGGAGCTGGTATTAAAATGATATTATTGGATTATAGACAAGGCAATCGCCTGCAACGCCTGATTTTAGTTGCCGTTTGCTGCCTGTTTTTAGGCGTACTGACGGCCTGCTCGGAACCTGTGGTTGAAAAACTTGAGGGCCCAACTCAGGGCACAACCTACCATATTAGCTACTGGTCTGAAGCTGCGGTGGACGCTAAAGACATTAAAGATCGTATCGAAAACGAATTAGCGGACATCGATAAACTGCTGTCCGATTATCGTCCCGATTCGACCATAGAAATCTTCAACAACACCGAAAACACCGATAGCCAGGAAGTCGGCGCTGAAATCGTGGCACTGGTTAAGGTCGCGAAAACCGTGCATCAGGCCGGTCAGGGTTGCTATGATTTAACGATCAAACCGTTGTTCGATTTATGGGGCTTTCAGGGCGATGCGCCGACAGTTCCCCAAGATTCAGCCATTGTGACCAAGCTGAAACAAGTCGGCATGGACAAGCTGGAAGTGGTCGATGCAACGCATCTGCGTAAAAAACAGGCCGACCTCAAAGTTGCTTTATCGTCCATTTCCCAAGGCTATAGCGTGGAACGGCTTAGTCAGGTTCTGGAGCAAAAAGGCATAGTGCATTATCTGGTCGAGATTGGCGGCGAACTCAAAACCAACGGCTACAAACCGGATCTCCAACCTTGGCGTATCGCTCTGGAAAGACCGCTGCCCGAAGAACGGGTGATGCATAAAGTCATTACCATGCCCAAGGACGCGCCAGTCGCGGTGATGACATCCGGTACTTACCGGCATTATTTCGATGACCATGGGCAGCATTATAGTCATGTCCTTGATGCCCGTAATGGCAGGCCGGTTATCCATAATCTGGTTTCCGTTACTGTTTTATTGGATGATCCAATACTTGCCGATGCCTGGTCTACTATGTTGCTGTGTTTGGGGCAGAAAGAGGGCATGCTGGCTGCGAATACAGCAAAAATCCCCGCCCTTTTCATCGAACTGCAAGGCGACGAATTGACCGAAACCCGAAGTGATGCTTTGAATACTTTGAGCAATCTCGCCATACACTAATATCCGAATCCTAAGTTATGTCATTAAAAACTCGTAGTCATGCTATTTACTCCCATTTGGCAAACCTGACGCTAGGTCACCCGATTGCGGTGTTGTCGATAGTGGTTATACTCAGTATTTTTGCTTTGCAATATACCGTCGGTCATTTAAGCATTAATACCGATACCGAAGAACTGATAGCGCCCGATGCGCCTTTTCAGCAAAACCGCCGCAATTATGAAAAAGCCTTTTCGCAGGATATGCACACGCTGTTGTTGGTGGTTGAATCGGCTACGCCGGAATTGACCAAAGCGGCTACTAAAAGATTGCAGCGCCTGCTCAGCGCCAATAAACATGATTTTGACTTGGCCTATATTCCCAACGATAACGCCTTTTTTCGTCAGAACGGCCTGCTTTATCTCGATACTGACGAGTTGCAAACCTTATCCACTAACTTGTCGCTGGCTCAGCCTTTTATCGGCAGAATTGCCCAGCAACCTAATCTGACCGGCTTCTTTTCAATTTTTGACGATGCACTGACCTCCTCAGATCAGACCCAGGTCGTGCCTATCGATCTGACCTCGCTGATTAACAAGGTTGCTCAGGCTTTACATAAAGCAGTCAATGGCGAAAACGCGCTGCTGTCCTGGGAGTCGTTGATTAGCGACAAGAAAGTCCATTCCGGCAACGGCTTTATTGTCGTCTCACCCAAGTTCGATTACTCCAAAATCCGTCCCGCTGAAACTGCGATTGGATCTATCCACAAAGCTATTGCCCAGATTCAGGATTCCAATCTGCCTAGCGTTACCGTTTGGGTTACCGGCGAAGTCGGCCTTGAAGATGATGAATTGTCAGGCATGAGCACAGGTACTTTTACTGCCAGTATTTTCTCTATTGTGCTGGTGTTATTTATTTTATTGATTGCCTACCGTTCGATTTTGCTGACGATAGCCACGTTGATGACGCTAGCTTTAGGCATGCTTTTTTGCGGCGCGTTCGCGGCCTTTGCGGTACAGGAATTGAATCTGATTTCAGTGGCTTTTGCCGTATCCAATATCGGTTTGGGTGTCGAATATGCGATCCATTTTTGTTTGCGCTATCGGGACAACCTGACCCATCATGTGCACAAGGAGCTGGCGCTACGCAGCACTTTAAGGAGTACAGCGCCTTCGCTGTTATTATGTGCAGGTACCACATCCATCGGGCTTTATGCTTTTATACCGACCGATTACAAAGGCGTATCCGAACTCGGTTTGTTGGCAGGTACCAGTCTGTTTATCTGCTTGTTAATTACCTTGATTGCGTTGCCGGCGCTGTTGAAAATGCTCCCGGCTCCGGCAAAGTTCGAGAAGGCCGAAGAGCAGAATGGCCTGGCAAAACTGTCGGAAAAGCTGGCGATTTTGCCACTGCATTATGCCAAGCAGATTTCCGTCGCAACTTTTGTTGTCGCTGTTATCTCCATCGTGTTGACATTGAATGTGGAGACCGACTTTAATCCGATTAACCTTCGCGACCCTAATACCGAATCGGTCATCGCGTTTAAAAATCTGATGAAAGACAAGGAAACCACGCCGATGACCTTGACCGTTATGGCCAAGGATGAACATAGTGCTAAAGCGCTGCAACAAAAACTTTCGACATTACATTCGGTTGATAAAACCATCAGTCTGTTCGATTTTCAACCTACCGCTCAGGACGACAAACTGGCCTTGATTGACGAAATGGGACTGATGCTTGGCGCACAGGCGCAGCGATTTCCCGCGTTAAAACCCGATACCGATCCGATCCCCGGCATTAATCGTCTGATAAAAACTATCGACACCATCTTGCCTGAAAAAACCGACGCTGATCAGCGTGCCGCGTTAACCCATTTTAAACAAGAGCTGCAGGATATTTTGATCGAGCTTGATGCGCGGCAACAACCTGACCGACGCCTGTTCATCGAAAAAATTCAGACCACGTTGCTCGGTACGCTGCCGAGTGTGATGAACGAACTATCGGACAGCTTCAATGCCAGAGAAATTACCTTGGTTGATCTGCCTGCCGACATCAAAGACAAATGGCTGAGCAAGGACGGTTGGTACCGCATTCAGATATTGCCTAAAAAAGACCTGAACGATTTGGCCAGTCTGGAAGAGTTTATTACCGAAGTTCAGTCCATCGCACCTGAAACAACCGATTTACCGGTTATGTACTGGGAATCAATGAAAGAGGTTATCGCGGCTTTTCAGCAAGCCATTGTGATCGCGCTGATCACTATCGCGCTGCTGTTGTTTGCCATGCGACGCAATATTATCGATACCGCGTTGGTTATGACGCCGCTGATACTGGCCGGGTTGTTTACGATGGCAAGCGCAGTTATTACCAACACCCCGATTAATTTTGCCAATATCATCGCCTTGCCGCTGTTACTTGGACTGGGCGTGGATAACGGCATCCATATGGTCGAAAAGCTGCACCATTCGCTATCCGAGGAGCAGAATATTTATCAATCCAGCACCGCCAGAGCCATGTTTTATGGAGCACTGACTACCGCATCCAGCTTCGCCGGATTGGCGTTCTCACCGCATCAGGGTATCGCCAGCATGGGATTGATCATTACCATGGGTATATTCTGGATCATGGTCAGTACCTTTGTTATCCTGCCTGCGCTGAGCAAATTGGTGTTGAGGGTTCGGGGATAGGTAACTGCTTTCCCTGCCGCTTGTTGGTATTACTCCAGCCATTCAATAATGTGATCTTCCAAATCATCGATCTCGGATTCCTTCATCGCATAGCTGCTGATTGAAACACCGGCGTCCTGAACGCTTTCCGGGCTTCCTGATAGCAGCGGATGCCAATCGGGAAGATCTTCACCATCGCTTAATAAGCGGTAAGCACAGGTTGCCGGTAACCAGTTGTATTCGGCAAAGTCGTGTTGTTTTAAGTCCAGGCATTCGGGAACTAATTGGGTGCGTTCGCTATAACGGGTGCAGCGGCACGTATCCAGGTCAATCAGATTGCAGACGACACTGGTAAAGTAGATGTCGCCGGTGTCTTCGTCTTCGAGTTTGTGCAGGCAGCATTTGCCGCAGTTATCGCATAACGACTCCCATTCTTCGGTGGTCATTTCGGATAATTTCTTGGTTTTCCAAAAGCTCATAGGGTGGTTCTCGTTTATCTAAAACAGCGGCTTGTCCACGAAAAGCACGAAAGGCACGAAAAATATGAATTTCTTGATTTTTTTTCGTGATTTTCGTGTCTTTCGTGGACATTTTTTGGGGTATATTTATTATTGAAAATCACTTAAGCAGTTCCCAAATCGGTGTGATGTTCGCAGGCAACGATCCAAGTCGACCTAATTCTACCCAGGGGTTGGCCGGATTGTGAAAATCGGAACCGACGGAACCGGCCAGTTCAAAGCGTGTTGCGTAAGCGGCCACTATTTTTATTTCATCAGCATTATATCTGCCGGTAACGACTTCAATACCGAGTCCGCCGACTTCCTTGAATGCGGCTAACAGGCGTTTCATCCAGCTGGCGGTCAGTTTGTAGCGTAAAGGATGCGCCAATACCGCTACGCCGCCGGACCCGGTAATCCAGCTTACCGCCAGTTCCAGGTCAGACCAGGTCGTCGGTACAAAAGCGGCTTTGCCTGCACCTAGATAGCGGTCGAAAGCTTCCTGTTGGGTAGATACATGGAACTGCGACAACAGAAAATCGGCGAAATGGCTGCGGGTAATCATGCCGTCGCCGGCCGCTTTTTTGACGGCTTCCAGCGCACCGGGAATGCGTTTTTTCTCCAACTTAGCAGCGATTTTTTCGGCGCGTTCGGTGCGCATGATTTGCAGGTTGAGAGTGGCCTCGCGCAACGGCGGATAGTCAGGATCAATACCCAGTCCGACAATGTGAAAACATTTATTCTGCCAGCTGGCTGATAGTTCTATGCCGGGTATTAAATGAATGCCTGTCTCGATCGCGGCAGTCTGGGCCTCCGCGATGCCTGCTACGGTATCGTGATCGGTTAAAGCCAGCGAGGTAACGCCGTGTTCATGCGCCCGTTGCACTAATGCGGTGGGCGATAATGCGCCGTCTGAAGCGGTCGAGTGGCAATGTAGGTCGTAGTTTTCAGGCATGGATTTTTTTAGGTTAAAGATATTAAAGATATTAAAGATAAAAGGCTAAAGGCGGGCATGTTGAAGGCTGGTTTTTTCGCCTTGCGCCTTTCATCTGCGCTACTGATACTCGCCATAAAGTTTTGCATAAAGGCCGTTTTGGCTGAGCAAGGTTTCATGTCGCCCATGTTCGCAGATTTTACCTTGTTCAAAAACATAAACATGGTCGGCCTGCTTAACGGCGCTCAGGCGATGGGCAATAATGATGGTGGTGCGGCCGGTTAAAAATTTTGCCAGCGCCTGATGTAATTTGTGTTCTGTTTCGCTGTCCAGCGCCGAGGTGGCTTCATCCAGTATCACCACTTTGGGGTCGGCGACGATCATTCTGGCAATAGCCACGCGTTGCCGTTGGCCGCCGGAAAGCCGCATGCCCAGTCGTCCGATGATGGTATCCAGTCCTTGAGGCAGATCATCTACGATGTCTTTTAATTGCGCGATAGCCAATGCATTCCATAAGGCGGCGTCTGTCGCGGGTTTACCCATCGTCAGGTTGGCGCGGATGGTGTCGTTGAACAGTACAGGGTGCTGCAGGACGGTGACCACATTTTCTCTGACCACTTCCAGGCCGATCCGGTCGATGGCGACTTCGTCGTAATAAATCTGTCCGTGGTCGGGTGGGTACAGGCCGATCAGGGTTTGGATCAAGGTTGATTTGCCGCCGCCGCTGGCTCCGACCAACGCCACTTTGTCACCGGCTTTGATTTTCAGTTGGATGCCGTCGAGGATTTTTTCATGCTGGGCTGTCCTGCCCGGCACCCCGTGGGTAAATGCCAATTCGCTCCCGGCGAATTGGTCATCGCTGTAACTAAAGTGCAGATTTTCTACGCGCAGGGACACGGTTTTTTTGTTTAAAAACGGATTTTCAAGGTGAGGGTAATGCGGTTCCTGTTTCAGCGCGTTAAGCCGGTTGATGCGCATTAAGGCGGCCTTGGCGGCATAAAAGGCATATTGGATGCTCAGGATTTCCTGCACCGGCGCCATCATGAACCAGAGATAACCGAACACCGCCAGCATTTGGCCGATGCTGAGATCGGAATAAAATACCATCAGCATCGCAGAGGCGCGGAAGATGTCGAAGCCGAACAGGAATACCAGAAAACTCAGGCGCGATGCGGCATCGCTTTTCCAGGCAAAAGCGGTGGAAAAATCCTTAACGGATCGGGCCGATTCGATCAGCTGCTGACAATAATGTTTCTCGCGGTTGCTGGCGCGTATTTGATGGATGGCTTCCAGGGTTTCGGTCAAGGATTGCTGGAAAATTTCAAAAGCGGAGTTTTCCTTTGATTTAAGGTCTTTAACGCGAGAGCCGATAATGCGGGTGAAATAAATGACTACCGGATTCAGCAGCAGGATAAATAAACCCAGTTGCCAATGCATCCATAAGAGTATGACGGCTGTTCCAATAATGGTCAGTCCGGCGACCAGCAGCTTGCTGACGGTGGTGCTGATAAAGGTGTCGAGGGTATCCAGGTCTTTGACCAGATGGGTCGCTACGGTGCCGGTGCCCAGGCTTTCGTATTCGGACATGGAAATGTTTTGCAAATGCCCGATCAGGTCGGTACGGATGCGGAACACGATGTCCTTGGCAATACAGGAAAATTGCCGGGACTGGATGATGTTGAAAATGATCGCAATAATGCGCAGCACGACGCTGATCAGCAAAACAACGCCGATATACAGGATGGGGATTTGCCAGGCTACAGGAAACAGCAGGTTGACGGTCTGGATGATAACGCCGGGTTTGTGCAATAGGACTTCATCGACCAGTAGCGGCATCATCAACGGCACTGGAACGCTGGCAATGGTGGCCAGAATGGCGATAAAATGGGAGCCAATCAGCTCTTTTTTGTGTTCTAAAGCAATTTGGTAGATAGTGTTCCAGTTATAAGATTTTGTCGCCTGTTTTGATTGCACGGGATTTGATCGGGCTGTTTATGAGTCCTTGATTATATCCGTCTGAACCCCTCTTTAGGAATATATTTACTGTGAGTGAGCTATGAAGTACCTGCGTGGAGAACTGTTGTTGTGTCTGTTTTTATTTTCCGGCGCAGTGCTTGGCAATACGCTCAGCCAGCAAAGAAATGATTTCTTGCAGGCAGAAAAGCTGATTGCCCAAGGAGAAACTGGCGCATTTTTAGAGCTGAGTGCTTCATTGACTGATTATCCTCTTTATCCTTATCTGCGCTATCTGTGGTTAAAAAATAATTTGCACGACACCGACAAAATTCTTGATTTTTTGTCGTCATATCAGAAAACGCGTTACGCCGGGTTGTTGACGTTTAAATGGCTGGATTATCTCGCTAAGAATCAGCGTTGGAGCGAGTTTTTGCAGTATTATAAACCAAGCCAAAATAACGCTCTTGAATGCCAATACAGCTTGGCGATCTATCATCAAGGTAATCAGCAGCAGGCATTAAATGCCGCTAAACGCTTGTGGGTAAGCGGAGATTCGCTGCCGCAAGAATGTGATCCGCTCTGGGCGATATTGATGAGTTCGCCCAGCTTTACGCCGGAATTGATTTGGCAGCGATTTGAACTGGCCTTGAACAAGGATAATGTCTCGGTGGCCGAATACGTGCGTCGGTCGATGAGTAAAACAGATCAGGATATTGCCGATGATTGGTTACAGGTTCATCAAAAGCCTGCTTTACTAGAAGATAGTCATTTTTTAACTAAGCATAATAAACAGTCCGGACGTATTTTTGCGCATGGCGTAGATCGTTTGGCAAAGTCTGAGTTGAGTCAGGCCATCAGACTTTGGGATGCTGGAAAACACGATTTTTGGATAGATAACCCGGTTTTCATGCACTTGGAGCGCCGTCTCGCGCTGGGCATGGCGTACAGTCGAGATCCAGGCGCCTATTACCGCTTAAGCCAATTGCCTGTTGTCGATGCGGAAGTCAATGAATGGAAGGTCAGAGCGGCTTTGCTGGAACAAAACTGGCAGCATGTTACCGAGGCGTTGGAGGCTTTGACGACAGAGGAACGACAAGATCCCAAGTGGCAATATTGGCAAGCTAGAGCGTTGGAGAAAATCGGCAACTCTGTGCAGGCTCAGGAGCTATACAATAAGGCCGCCGAAGACCGAAGTTTTTACGGTTTTTTAGCCGCTGATTATGTCCATAAGCCTTATCGATTTGCCAATAATCCGGTTTTTTCGGAAGAAAATGAACTTAACAGCCTAGCCAACGAAACCGATTTTAAGGTGATCCAGGAGCTAAATTTACTGAACAGGGGCGCAGAAGCCAAACGGCAATGGTGGTATGCGGTCAATAAATTAAGCAAAGAGCGGCGCAGGGTTGCAGCCAAACTGGCGCAGCGTTGGCACTGGGATCAAATTGCCATTATTACCCTGGTTAAAGCGGATTATTGGGATGATCTGGCGTTGCGTTTTCCGGTTAATTACTCGGATCAAATTCATAATAATGCGTCTCGTAACAATCTCGATCCATCCATTGTTTTTGGCCTGATTCGGCAGGAGAGTATTTTTAATAAAGATGCCGAGTCAGCAGTCGGCGCGCGTGGTTTAATGCAAATCATGCCTAAAACCGGTATGCAAATAGCCGGTGAACTCAAGGAACAATGGCGGTCGGATCAAAGTCTGTTTGATTCTGATGTTAACATCAGGTATGGCGCTTATTATTATAAGAAACTGCTGAATCAGTTTCAGGGGCACTTTGCCTTGGCTGTTGCGGCTTATAACGCGGGACCGGCACGGGTGGCAAGATGGTTGCCGAGTGTTAATGCTATGCCGGCAGATATTTGGATAGAAACGATCCCGTTTAAAGAAACCAGGAAGTATGTTGCTGCTGTGCTTTATCATTCCATTATTTATCAGGAAATCATGCGAAAAGAAGGCTTGAAGATGAAGGAATTGATGCTTGATGTGTTGCCCGGCTAAAAATTGAGCTGATTTTTTTTGATGCCTGTTAGATAATGCACAGTTTAGAATAATAATAACTACGCAAGGTATATAAAGAATATGGGGAAACAGCATAGTTTTACTCGCGAAGAGTTGTTGATGTCCGGCAGGGGAGAGCTGTACGGGCCGAAAAATGCGCAATTACCTCTGCCACCTATGTTAATGATGGATCGTATTACCCTGATTACCGATGAAGGTGGCGCCTACGGAAAAGGCGAGATCGTTGCCGAACTGGATATAAGGCCTGACTTATGGTTTTTCGACTGCCATTTCCAAGGCGATCCGGTAATGCCCGGCTGTTTGGGTCTGGATGCGATGTGGCAGTTGGTCGGTTTTTATCTGTGCTGGATGGGCGGACCTGGTAAAGGACGTGCTTTGGGAGTGGGCGACGTTAAATTTACCGGACAAGTTCTGCCTACCGCTAAAAAAGTCATTTATCGAATCAATTTAAAAAGAGTGATTATGCGGAAGTTGGTTATGGGTATCGCCGACGCCACCATGGAAGTTGACGGTAAGGTGATCTATGAGGCTAACGATTTACGAGTTGGTCTATTTACTTCCACGCAAGATTTTTAGAGGTACAAGTGATGAAAAGAGTCGTAGTAACCGGTTTAGGCATTGTTTCCAGCATAGGGAATAACCGAAAAGAGGTTGTCGATTCCCTTAAAGAAGGCAGATCAGGAATCGTTTTTGCAGACGTTTATAAGGACATGGGTTTCCGCAGTCATGTTCACGGACCTATCAATATTGATTTAGACGCCTTCATCGACCGTAAAATTAAACGTTTTATGGGCGATGGTGCTGCGTTCAACTATATTGCGATGCAGCAAGCGATTGACGATTCCGGCTTGGGGGAATCAGACGTGTCGAATTTCAGAACCGGCCTGGTGATGGGTTCCGGTGGTCCTTCAACGTCAAATATTGTTGAAGCGGCTGATATCTTGCGCGAAAAAGGCATCAAAAAAGTCGGGCCTTATATGGTGCCCAGAAGTATGTCCAGCACTAATACCGCCTGTCTGGCGACGCCTTATAAAATCAAAGGCGTCAATTACACGATCAGTTCGGCGTGTGCGACCAGTGCTCATTGTATCGGTCATGCGATGGAATTGATCCAGATGGGCAAGCAGGATGTGGTATTTGCCGGTGGCGGTGAAGAAGTGCATTGGACCATGTCGGTATTGTTCGATGCGATGGGCGCTTTGTCTTCCAAATATAACGACACGCCAAGCACAGCATCGAGACCTTATGATGAAACCCGCGACGGTTTTGTTATCTCCGGCGGCGGCGGCGTTTTGGTGATTGAAGAGCTGGAACATGCCAAAGCCCGCGGCGCGAAAATCTACGCCGAATTGACCGGTTACGGCGCAACGTCCGACGGTTACGACATGGTTCAACCATCCGGCGAGGGTGCTGTGCGTTGTATGCAGCAGGCGATGGCGACTATCAAGGACTGCAAGATCGATTATATCAATGCCCACGGCACCAGTACGCCGGTCGGCGATACCCGGGAGCTTGAGGCTTTGCGCAACGTGTTCGGTCAGGGTGACGTGCCGTTAGTCAGTTCCACAAAATCGCTGACCGGTCACGCACTGGGTGCGGCAGGTGTTAATGAGGCGATTTATTCGTTGTTGATGATGGAAGAAAACTTCCTCAGCGCATCGGCCAACATCACCCAGCTGGATCCGGGCGCAGCAGGCATACCGATAGTGCGTGAACGTAAAGACAACGTTACGTTAAATACCATCATGTCGAACAGTTTCGGTTTTGGCGGCACCAACGCAACGTTGATCTTTCAGCGATATAACGGCTAACGCGATTCTTCTCGGGGTTCGGATACACGAACCCCGTACTCTTTTCCTCTCAACTATTTCATATCTCTGACCATGTCAGATCCAAACCAAAAATCCAGAACCCAGTTTAACAAACTACAAAAAAAATTGCGGCACACGGTCGGCGATGCGATTGCCGACTACAACATGATCGAAAATGGCGACAAGATCATGGTGTGTTTATCCGGCGGCAAGGATTCCTTCACGCTGCTGGATATTCTGATGCACTTGCAACAAACCGCGCCGGTTGAATTTGACTTGATCGCGGTCAATCTGGATCAGAAGCAGCCCGGTTTTCCGGAACACATATTGCCGGAATATTTCGAAGCACTGGGCGTGCCGTATCATATTATCGAAAAAGACACCTACAGCGTGGTAAAGCGGGTCATCCCCGAAGGCAATACCACCTGCGGCTTGTGTTCGCGCTTGCGGCGCGGCACTTTGTACGGTTATGCCGAAGCCAATAATGTCACCAAAATAGCCTTGGGCCATCATCGCGATGACATACTCGAAACCTTTTTCCTGAATATTTTTTACGGCGGAAAATTAAAAGCGATGCCGCCCAAACTGTTAAGCGATGATAAGAAAAATATCATTATCCGGCCTTTGGCGTATACCCGTGAAAAGGATATTGAACGGCTGGCCGTATTTAAAAACTACCCGATTATTCCGTGCAATTTGTGCGGCTCCCAGGAGAATCTGCAACGCCAGGCCATGAAAGTCATGTTAAAAACTTGGGATAAACAGTTTCCGGGACGCTTGGAAACCATTTTTACCAGTCTTAAAAATGTCGCGCCTTCGCAGTTGGCCGATACGCAGTTATTCGATTTTGCCGGGTTAACGCGGAGCCAGCAAGCCGAAGAGCAGGTGATGACCTTTATCGCCAGGGATGGCGTGTATGCCGCTAGCCAGTCGGGAACTGGCGCGGCGGATGCCGGTTTGGATGTGTTGGCTCAGTGAGCCCTGTTGTTTTGTTTACCGATTTTGGGCCATATGGCCCTTATGCCGGGCAAATGGAATCGGTGTTAAGACGGATGGCGCCCAATGTCACGGTGATTAATCTGCTGAGTAATGCCCCGACAGCCGATCCTCGCTTAAGTTCCTACTTGTTAGCCTCATTGCGGCACAGTTTTCCGGTAAACAGTATTTTTTTGACCGTGGTTGATCCAGGTGTCGGCGGTCAACGCAAAGCCGTGGTGTTGCAGGCCGACGGACAAACCTTTGTCGGGCCTGATAACGGCTTGTTGAATACCGTCGCCGTTCAGGCACAGAACACGCAATGGGCGGAAATTATCTGGCAGCCGGAACAGTGCTCGATGAGCTTTCACGGCCGGGATCTGTTCGCCCCCGTTGCCGCAAAGCTGTCCATCAATGCGGCAGATGATTTATTGCGGCCATTTGACCGGAATGATTTAAGCGAATGGCCTCAAGACTTGGCGGCAGTGATTTATTTCGATTATTACGGCAATGCGTTGACCGGATTGCGCTATTGCGCAGCCTTTTTCGATAAGGTTTTAATTATTAACGGGTTTGCTATCAAACAGGCCGATACTTTCGGCGCTGTCGAGGAACAACAGGCTTTCTGGTATAAAAACTCCAGCGGTCTGATCGAGATTGCCGTCAATAAAGGCCGCGCTGAACAGCAAATGGCTTTGACATTGGGCATGCAGATCGGTTTTTTAGCCGATTGAGGAGCGTGACTCATTTCATTGCCAATTCCTCAACTTATTGGTATCAAGCGGTAACTTGGGATGAACAAGCCCTGGCTTATGGTTTATAATGATCCCCCTGTTTAAAGTTTTCATCGACCGGCGTTCGTATGCGTTGGGTCATGGCTGTCATTGGTAAAAACACCTCATGCAAGAAATAAATCCGATCAAAAACAAAATAGCCGACTTAAAAAGCCGTGGCGATGCCCTTAGGAGGTATCTTTGACTTTGACATTAAGAGCGAGCGGTTAGTCGAAGTTTTACGGGAGCTGGAAAACCCGCTTATCTGGGATAACCCGGAAGAAGCTCAGGCTCTGGGTAAAGAGCGCGGCCAACTGGAAGTCATCGTTAATACCATTAATGACCTGGAACGCGGCCTTAGCGACGCTGAAGAGCTGCTGCTGATGGCGGTTGAAGAAGATGATGAAGACACGGTTGAAACCGTCGTCGATGACCTGGCGCATTTTGAAAAAAGAGTCGCAGACCTGGAATTTCGCCGCATGTTCTCCGGGCAAATGGATGCCAATAATGCGTTTCTGGACATACAGTCCGGCTCCGGCGGCACCGAAGCCCAGGATTGGGCTTCGATCATCGAGCGCATGTATTTGCGTTGGGGTGAGCGTAAGGGTTTTAAAACCGAATTGATTGAAGAATCATCGGGCGACGTGGCCGGCATCAAAAGCGCCACGATCAAGTTTGAAGGCGAATATGCGTTCGGCTGGTTGCGTACCGAAACCGGCGTGCATCGCTTGGTCAGGAAGTCGCCGTTCGATTCGGGCAATCGCCGCCATACCTCGTTTGCGTCGGTATTCGTCTCGCCGGAAATCGACGACGATATAGACATCGACATCAATCCCGCCGATATCCGTGTCGATGTCTACCGTGCCAGCGGCGCAGGCGGTCAGCATATCAATAAAACCGAATCGGCCGTGCGCATGACTCACAACCCGACCGGAATCGTCGTGCAATGCCAGAGCGACCGTTCGCAGCATAAAAACCGCGATACCGCGATGAAGCAATTGAAAGCCAAATTGTATGAGCTGGAAATGCGCAAACGCAGCGAAACAGCTCAGGCACTGGAGGATACCAAGTCGGATATAGGCTGGGGCAGTCAGATCCGTTCCTATGTACTGGATCAGTCGCGGATCAAGGATTTGCGCACCAGCGTGGAAACAGGCAATACCCAGGCGGTTCTGGATGGCGACCTGGATCAGTTTATCGAGGCCAGCTTGAAGAGCGGCTTGTAAAGCTTCCGCTCCTCGGCAATAGCTCCTGCATTGCTCTACCTCCTGCGTCCATGTAGTCGTGCTCATGCCCCTTACCTACATCCCTGTAGGCAAAAAACACAAACAAAAGAGTCAATAAATAACATGTCAGAAATTCAACAAGACGAACAAGAACAAATCAGACAACGCCGCAGCAAATTGAATGAGTTGCGTGAAAACGGCGGCATTGCTTTTCCTACCGATTTTCGCCGCAATGTGGTGGCCGGTGAATTGTTGGCAGAATACGGCGAAAAAACCAAGGAGGAACTCGAGGCCGAGCCGTTGCGGGTAAAACTGGCCGGGCGGATGATGACCCGGCGGGTGATGGGTAAGGCGAGTTTTGCGCATATTCAGGATATGTCCGGCAAAATCCAGCTTTATGTAACCCGCGATGCTTTGCCCGAAAGTTTTTATAACGAGCAGTTTAAAAAATGGGATATAGGCGACATAGTCGGCGCGGAAGGCGTGTTGTTTAAAACCCAGACCGGGGAGCTCAGCGTCAAGATCGATGATATACGGTTGCTGACCAAAGCCTTGCGCCCGCTGCCTGAAAAATTCCACGGCCTTGCCGATCAGGAGATCAAATACCGCCAGCGCTATCTGGATTTGATCATGAGCGAGCAATCGCGCACTACCTTCTTGATCCGTTCCAAGGTGGTCGCCTATATCCGTCAATTCCTGATTGAGCGAAATTTCCTGGAAGTTGAAACGCCGATGATGCAAATGATCCCGGGCGGGGCGACGGCGCGTCCTTTTACCACCTTTCATAACGCGTTGGATATGGAGCTGTATTTACGAATCGCGCCGGAATTGTATTTAAAACGTCTGGTGGTCGGCGGTTTTGAGCGGGTGTTTGAAATTAACCGTAACTTCCGCAACGAGGGTTTATCGACGCGTCATAACCCCGAATTCACCATGCTGGAGTTTTATCAGGCTTACGCCGAATATGGGGATTTGATGGATTTGACCGAAACCATGTTGCGCGGCATCGCGGTTGAAGTGTTAGGGCAAACTGAGATTACCTATCAAGGCGAACAATATGATTTCGGCAAGCCGTTCGAACGGATGACCGTGTTCGATTCGATACTGCACTTTAATCCTAATTTGAAAGCGGCTGATATTAATAATCGTGAGTCTGCGACAGAAGTCGCCAAAGGCTTAGGCATTCTGCTTAAAGACGGCTACGGTCTGGGCAAGATACAGATCGAGATATTTGAGAAAACCGTGGAAAGCCGCTTGATGAATCCGACTTTTATTACCGCGTATCCGGTTGAAGTTTCGCCGCTGGCACGACGCAATGATGACAATCCGCATGTCACCGATCGTTTCGAATTTTTCGTCGGCGGCCGGGAAATCGCCAACGGTTTTACCGAGCTAAATGATGCCGAAGATCAGGCCGCGCGCTTCCAGAAACAGGTGGAAGAAAAAGAAGCTGGCGATGATGAAGCCATGCACTTTGACGCCGATTATATCGTCGCGCTGGAACACGGCATGCCGCCTACGGCAGGTGAGGGCATAGGTATCGACCGTCTGGTCATGCTGTTTGCCGATGCGCCGTCAATACGCGATGTACTGCTTTTTCCGCATATGAGACCGAAGGGTTAAGTTGTTAGTAGATTACACAAAACGTATTACTGTCATCCCGGCAGAGTGCCGGGATGACGAGTTTCTTGGAGGCCAACGTGTTGGGGTAAATTCACACGTTTTCACAATCCATCCGTGATTGAAAAAATCAGGCAGTTAAAAATTGTCTTTCAGCCGCCTGACTTCCGCAAAAACTTCCACCGGCTTTTTGTTCACCATCTTAATAGTTTCCCGCAACTCCAAGCTGTCTTCCCTGAAAAACGGATTGGTCGCCAGTTCTTGCTCTATCGTCGACGGCACCGTCGGCAAGCGGTTTGCCCTCAGCTGATTGACAACAGCCATTCGGTGCTGTAGCTGCCGATTATCAGGTTCTACGGTTAAAGCAAACCGGCCATTGGCTTGTGTGTATTCATGGGCGCAATAGATTTGAGTCGATGCGGGCAAGGCCTTCAATTTCTGCAACGAATGCCACATCTGCTTGGCAGTGCCTTCAAACAACCGACCGCAGCCCATCACAAACAACGTGTCCCCGCAAAACAGCGTGTTGTCGCCTGCAAAATAATAAACAACATGGCCGCTGGTATGACCGGGAGTCGAGATAACCCTGGCGGCATGCTTGCCTAGCGTTATCACATCGCCGTCAACAACCCCGCGATCAATGCCGGGAATTCGATTTTGATCCGAAAGGGGCGCAATAATGGTGCAGCCGGTTTTTTGTTTAAGCTCCAGATTGCCGCCAACATGATCCGAATGGTGATGAGTATTCAGGATGGTGGTTAGCCGCCAGCCCTTTTGCTCCAGAACATCCAGAACCGGCCCGGCAACAGCAGGATCGACAGTAGCGGTTTCACCCGATACCGGGTCGTGAAGCAAATAAATATAATTATCGTTTAAGGCGGGGAGTTGCAAGATGGTCAGCATGTTTTTAAGTCCTCACGATAGGGTGGCCTTGAATGCTAAACAGCATCAGCATGTCAAAGGCCATTTTTAACAGTTTGTGAATATGCGGCAAGAAACCGTTTTAATGTCCTTTCCCTAAACTTCTGATTTCTTTTAATATGCCATTTTCGAAACGAAGGTAATGCTGTAAACGGTAAGAGCCGAAATTGTACAGCCACTCTTCTATCTGGATTTCTTCATATTCATGAATATCAAGGGTTCTGCGCGGATGATGTAGGGTACTGCCCACTATTTTAGTCCGGTATTCAATGGATTCCGGCTCACCACACTGAGCAAGTACATCGCCTTTATGATCACCCAATATAATCAGATTTTGTCCGCATCGCATCGCAGATAAAGCGCTGAAAGAGCATAAGCTCAGAACCAGGATCCATGTAGTGCTAGTTTTCATTGGCATAAACCTTTATCAAAAACGTCAGTATGAATTTTGATGAAATCATAGATATTTTATGTTGCTCGCTGATTCTATTAATGAGTAGATCGGGCATATTTAGCATGTCCGATCGTAAACGTTCACGCCCCTACGCAGGCAAAGGCAATGGAGCCAAATTTTGCCGATGCCGAGCAATAGCTGTTTGTAGATAATCCCAAGGCGAATGACCACGTTGGCGGCATGTGTCGCTAACGCTGGC